>JAYVHC010000065.1:0-2147 GCA_043771575.1 Planctomycetia bacterium | reverse complement strand
TTCATGCACGGTGGATTGATTCTGGACGAAGGCCACTCGCCTGAAGCGTTGCGATCGCTGCGCGCGAATTCGGTGGCACTGAATTGCGATTGGCGAATTGTGTTGATAGTGCCGGATCAGATCGAAGCCGTGACGGGTGGCTACGAAACAAGTTTAATGGAACGCGTGGGTCAAACGCGGAATACAAATCGGGAACGAATGTATGCGTTGGCGAAACGTGCCCAGGAGTTGGCAGACATCGACGGTGGGTTTGCCGAGTTTACCGAGGCATTGCAAGAGTATGTCGACGCGGCGGGTCAGTTATTTGCGGCTGGCCAAGGCGGGATGTACAACGGCAAATCGGTTAGCCGTGCGGTTGAGTTAGCAAAAGAAACCGGCCTACGGGCGGTTGGCCAGAGTAGTTGGGGTCCCACGGTGTTCGGCTTCGCGGAACATCACGTCGAAGCGGAACAGATGGCGATAAAACTAACTGAACTTCGTCCCAACGAGCGGTGGCAGATTCGCATCTGCACTCCCGCGCGTCAGGGAGCAAGTTGGCGTTGGATCGAAAACTAATCCAATCCTTGAATTACTTCTTCTTGGCGGTCTTTTTGGCGGCAACTTTCTTCACAGGAGCCTTGGTGGCCGTGGCTGCTTTCTTGGCGGGAGCCTTCTTAGCCGCCGCTTTGGTAGCTACTTTTGTTGTAGTTGCCTTCGCGGCAGTAACTTTGCCGGTGGTTGTTGATTTTTTCCCAGCGGTCTTGGCTGCGCCAGTTGCCTTCTTTGGCTTGGCGGCGCCGAAGGCCATTTCCCAGCCTGAAGCGTATTGAGAATTGGAACCCACGCGCGTGATCGTCATGTCGTTTCCTTTCGAGTATAGACCTAAAAAGCTGTCTGCGAAAATTTTGATCCGCAGTACTGCCTAAAACAATTGCGATTCCGGTTCAGTCACCCAGTCAACATCACAGAGAGTTTACGAAAAATCTGCGATTTGTATAGCGTTACAGACGGCAGTTACCGATGGCGGTCTCGAGAATCGCCGATGCACCTAGCTCTTCGAGGCGTTCCATGATATCGATCGCGTGTTTGCGTTTCACCATCGCGCGCACCGCGCACCAGTCGCTGTCTTCGAGCGCGTTGACGGTGGGCGAATTGAAGCCGGGCGTGATTGCCTCTGCGGCGGCTAACTGTGAACGCGGAATGTTGTACTCGAGCAGCGAGTAGTCGCGGGCAATAACCACACCCTCCAGACGGCGAACAACTCGATCCGCGACCTCAGCGTTGTAGCGTTCGCGATTTTGGATCAGCACCGTCTCGTACTGGCCGATGTCGGTGAGGATGCGCAATTTGTTGGCGGCGAGCGTACTGCCAGTTTCAACCAAATCCACGATCGCGTCCGCCACGCCGAGCGCAATCATGATTTCGACCGAACCGGAGAGTTCGACGAGATGAACTACTGCGTGGTGTTCAGCCAAAAAACGCTCGGTCAACCTGGGAAAACTGGTCGCGATCCGCCTGCCGTTCAATTGCTGGCAGTCGTTAATTTCAGAACTATCGGGCACGCACAGGCTTAGTCGACAGTGCCCTACACCCAGCGGCATGCGCACGTCGATTTCCGCATGGCTCTCCTGCAAAAGGTCGCTACCGGTAATGCCCAAGTCAATCGCACCTTCGGCACACAGGACCGGAATATCATCGGTCCGCAAAAAGATGATGTCGATTGGCAACAGCTTTACCAGAGCGAAAAGCGTTCGCTCTTGCCTACGGAATTGCAGTCCAGCCTGGTTGAGAAGCTCGATGGCAAGTTCGCTGAGTCGACCTTTGCTGGGGATACCAATCCGGAGATTTCGGTTCATGTTGTTGGTTTATGCGTTTGGTTTTGGTGGTCGGTTTTGTTTTTCGGTCAGTCCAGAAACACCTTCGCGGCGAGCCAATTCCTGGCGAAGATCGTCCACTGTGATGCCTCGGCTGCCTAGAAGCACCCACAAGTGATAGATCAAGTCACAGGTTTCGTAGATCAAATGCGCGTTGTCGGGCGAGGAAGAAGTAGCGGCTGCATCGACGACTTCTGCGGCTTCTTCCGTGATCTTGGCTCCCATTTTCTCAACGCCACCTTCGATCAGCCGCGTGGTATAGGAGCCCGGGGGCATTTCGCGCGCCCGCCTCTG
>JAYVHC010000064.1:0-2977 GCA_043771575.1 Planctomycetia bacterium | reverse complement strand
GATTATCATCGAAAACGGGTCAGCCATTCCGAGAAGTGAACTATTCCCGCCCGGGTTATCCAGGACCAGATTTGTCAGTGCTTCACTGGGTTCTAACACGATCTTCTTAGTTAGTCGTGAAGTCGACACATAACCCGAGTTCTGATACACCGACAAGTGATAGGTACCAGAAGCTAAGTTTTGAATCGAGAATCGTCCCTCTTTATCTGCCTTGATCTCACCAAATTCCAAATTCCAGTTGTCTGCATTCGAAATTCGGAGATCAGCATTCGGTATCGGGTTGCCGTTCTTTTCCACGACGCCCGAGATCGCACTTTCATGTTGCAGCTCAAGTTTCAATTGGCTTTGGTTCAAGGTCTGCGCTTCTGTTGGGTTAAGGAAACGCACTTGGCGTGCGAAACCTGGCACGAATACCGCGACGATGGCCTGCTGATCTACCACTGCGAACTCGAACCGCCCATTGTCTTTCGTCACGACGCGCTGGACGAAATTGAGCCCCATATAGCCATCCACGAGGTCATTGAATGAGCCCCAATAGAACCTGTTCGAGTTGCCTTGATGTTCATCGAAGCCCAGGACGACTTCTGCGCCTTGGATAGGCTTCCCATTCGAATCTATGACGATACCTTTCAGTCCCGGCTTCCGCTTCAACTGGCACTCAACGAATGTTCCTTTGCCAGCAGATGGTGTGGGTTGCGCGACGAAGGGAGCATGATCTTCCGCGTAGATAAACATCTGCACACTGTGATTCACGTCGAGTTGGTCGAGTAGGAATTCGCCCTCGATACTTGTGAACGCGTGCATGCCGGCAGTGTGGCGAAGGACGACCTTGAACTTCTCGATCGGTTGTTCAGTCTCTTCGTCCAAGACTTTGCCACGGATTTTTCCATCGGGCTCATCGCTACGTTCAAGTTGTGAGCGGTTGATCTCGATGAGATTGTCAAAGTTTGCATAGGCTTTTCCGCGCGGTATCGTTCCGTTTTCCGTCTTAATGGACACCTCGAACGGATATCCGTTTTCCGCGTCTTTTTCGAGCATGAAAGTGGCCGGCAAATAACGGATCGAGAATTCGCCGTCGGAGTTTGTAACTGCTTCACGTGGCGGGCCGGGGAATGGATACGAAGGCGTCGGAGCTGAAAAACTCGAGTAGAAACCCGAGACTGGACTTTGCGCAATCACACGGGCACCTTCGATCGGTTTGCCTGTTTGGTCGACTACTTTGCCTCGCAACGAGATGGGCGGAGTGAGTTTGAAGTCCATTGTCAAAGGAGTTGCGCTAGTTGTTAGCTGAGGAATCAGTCCATCTCGCCAACTGGGGGCAAAGCCAATTGCCGAGACCCCCAAGCGAAAGTCCGGGCCGACCTTCGTCGATTCTACGCGGTACTTTCCATTAGCGTCCGTCCGGAAAACCTCGCGATTCTCTTTCTGAGCTATAAAATGTCCCCACTCGACGTTTGCACTTTTAATCGGTTCTCCGTCTGAATTGGTGACGCGGCCTTCGATAATGCGAGTGGGCAACCCATCCTGCGCAGCTGCAGAAACAAACAAGGAGTTTACGAAAGCTCCAATTACCCCGAGAGTCGTAACCCTCAGAGCCGTGCCCCAAGGCGCTGCAAGCCGAGTGATACAGTACGCGAAAGTAGATGAAGAAATACGAGCCATCGCGCCGCCTCTACTTTCCGCCTGCTTTCACAATCGCAAAATCAACTAACTCTTGACAATGGAAAAAGCCGGGCCAGTGATTGTGGCCTTGGTCGTCGATAACGATCAATTCCACTAGCGATTGTTGGCCAGCTTGGCTGTAAACGTTTTTCAGTTGGGCTGAGTTTTGTTTCAATGGAACGACCTCATCGATCGCGCCATGGATGATCACAACTGGAATCTTTGCGTCAGCAAGTTTGCGGATATTGCGAATAGGATTGAATCGATCGAGTTGCTTATCAAGTTCTTCGGGGGAGAGACCGTAGGCCGGGGCGGCTTTAGCAACGCCTGGGTAGGTGGTCAAGTCGAAGACGGGGTAGATGCAAGCCATCCCAGCCACTTTGTCTGGATTGCGAAGCGCCCAACTGCTTACCCACAAGCCGCCACGACTGCGACCAAGCACACAGGGACGCGGCGCGAAGTCCCGTTTCTCCACCAACAAGCCGTACAACTTGTCCATCGCATCGCAGCCAGCGGGGCTGCCGTACGCTTCTCCCGCATCGACGCCTGCTATGGCGATGCCTGCTGCCAGGAATTGCTCATGCATCCATTTCTCATGACTGTCTGGGTAGTTTGGCAACAGAGTCGGTGCGTACATGATCCACGGTTGCGGCTTCGATCGCTTGCTCGCTTCGGGTAAGAAAACGAAACCCAGCCTGCCATCGACATCAAGCACTTCGCCAGACAGGATCAGTTGCTCGGCGGTGACTCGTGGCTTTTCTTGACCGTTAGCCGAGTTAAAAAGAAACGGAGCGGTGAGGCAGAGCACAGTGAGAAACATCCGAAATTGAGTCATTTTTTTCTCCCGAAGTTTGAGTGGTCCCACGGATGATGTACTTGTCGCAGCGCGCCAAGCCACTTGGATGGATCTGATACAATGTAACGCAAACGGTTCGCGCGGTTTTGTAGGTCGCGGACAATTCATATACCGAAGGGCGAAGCACTGTGGACATTAAGAACATCTTGGATCAACTTTTGGGCAACGTTCTAAAGTACATGGCTGTTAAAGACTCGCGTAGGTCCGTCTCTCCGAGACGGACATGATTACTCACGTTCTGGACTCTGTCAGGTTAGCCACGGGTTTCGAAGTTGTGGTCGTTGGCTGTTTCTGGTTCCTCCAATGCTTGTTCGCCATCCGCGAAACGTTTGGCATTTGACAATCAGCGAGTAGGTTGAGTCGTCTGCTCCGAAACCCGCGGCTAACGCCGACGGCTCACTAAATCGAAGCCTCTTACAGCACTCGCTGCCCAGTCGCTGTGACGCACAACGTTAAGTT
>JAYVHC010000063.1:0-2753 GCA_043771575.1 Planctomycetia bacterium | reverse complement strand
GCATCCGGATTGCTCCAGCCGAGGAACTCCATCTGCGTAGCAAGATCGCGTTGGTCGTACAGTAGCAAACACTCTGACGGCCTTCCATCGCGGCCAGCTCGCCCGATCTCTTGGTAATACGCTTCCATGGAGCCTGGCACATCGGCGTGAACGACGTAGCGGATATCCTCCTTGTCAATTCCCATTCCAAATGCGTTGGTGGCCAGCACCAGCGGCGCCCGCCCCGTCATGAACGTCTCTTGAATTCGCTTCCGCAGCCGTCGCTCAAGATCGCCATGGTAACAAACGTGCGGGAAGCCGTGCCGCTGCAAATGCTCACTGAACTCGATCAGGGTACGAATCAAGGTGAAGTAAACAATGCCGCATGCCGAACCTGACTCTTGCCACTTCTGCACGGTGCGTTCAATTCGATCGAGTTTCTCATCCATTCCCCAGACCTCTTCAACGTCCAGCGACAAGTTCGGACGATCGATGCCTTGATGAAATAGCTGACACTCGCCGGGGCCACGGCCGAATTGGGCCACCCCCAACTGCGTCAAGATATCTCGCTGGACGTCCGGCGTTGCCGTGGCCGTCAAACACAATGTTGTCGGTTCGCCCATTTGTCTACGCAGCTCGGGGATACACGTGTAATCGGGCCGGAAATCGTGGCCCCATTGGCTAATGCAATGCGCTTCGTCGATCGCCAGCAACGCGACACGACGATAGCCGAGCGCCGCCAGAAATTCTGGTTTTCGAAACCGTTCTGGCGTCACGTACAGCAAACAGTACTTACCGTCGCGGACCTCGCCGTAGCGCAACTCGCGCCGCTGACGATCGAGCGACGAGTTGATGAACGTAGCCGCGATTCCGCGCGCCTGGAGCGCATCGACTTGATCTTTCATCAGCGCGATTAAAGGCGAAAGTACAACCGTGATCGGTCGCGGCTCGGTCGGCTTGCTTAGCCCAGTCGCGGAGTTCGCTTGATCGATCGCGATTGCGGGCAATTGGTAGCATAGTGACTTACCACCACCGGTCGGCAAAATCACCAGTGAATGCTCGCCCCGTAGCGTTCGCTCAATCACCGCGTACTGAGGTTGTCGAAAGTGGTCGAATCCGAAGTACTTTTTCAGCAGCGAGTTGACCTGAGCTTCATTAAAGTAGGCTTCTTCCACGGATTCGCCGTTCCAACTTGAGTGTAGACCGATTGTCCTCAATCGTTCAGGCAGTGCCAGGCGTCTAGCAATCGGAGACAGAACGGAATTTTAGGATGAACAGCTGAGGACGATCAATATTCACTGCTGCTAGGCAGCAAACGTGAGGGCTTGGGAATTTAGTACACGCGAGCAAACCGTGCTGACCTCGTCGACTTCGATGGCCATCATGGTGCTGTTATCACCTGAGCGCATGCGGCTGCGAGGACCGGGAAGTTTCGAACTTTGGATGGAAACATTTCTCGCACCGTAGGGACCAGCTTCATCACCCCAGGTTGGGCCGAATAGACCAATACAAGTTGTTCCGATCGCAGCCGCGATGTGCAGCGGACCAGTGTCGCTTGCTAGGAACAACTTCGCGCGACGAGCGACTTCGGCCAATTCGGTCAAGCTCGTTCGCGGCGCGATCCGAGCAGCAGCGTTACTGCTCGATACGATTTGGTTCGCCATCGTTTTTTCTGCATCGCCTGCCCATAGAACCATAGTTCGAAGATTGTGCTGGTGCTTCAGGTAACTAGCTACCGCTGCGTAGCGTTCAACAGGCCACAGCTTGCTTGCCCAACCCGCGCCGGGCGCGATGCACGCAAACGACTCTTGCGTATCAAAACCACTTGCGTGCAAAATCTCGTGTACCTGGTCGGCCTCTTCATAGGTGGGCATTTGAAATTCCGCGCGACCTGCCGGCGTCGGCGACCACGGGCTGAGCAATTCCAAATAGGTGTCGACCATGTGTCGCTGAGTTCGCGTTATGCGGCGATTGGCGAGTACCGGCGCCAACTCGCGGCCGTGCGAGTAGTCGAAGCCGACTCGCGTCGGCGCGCCGCAAAGCCACGCGAGCATACTGCTCTTGATAAGGCCTTGAGGGTCCAAGGTGAGGTCAAAGTGGCGTGCTTGAAGTTCGCGCCGCAGTGTTTTCCAAAGCCGCGAGTTCTTGACCCAATGGCGTTCGATCTTAATCACCTCATCAATCGCCGGATGAGGTTGCAGCAGTTGAGCCGCCACGCAATCGACGACCCAAGTCAATTTGCAGTTCGGCCACAGCTGTTTCGCTTTTACCGCTAGCGGAATGGTGTGAACGCAATCACCGATTGCACTCAGCCGACAGATCAAGATACGTTTCGGTAAGACTTCAATGCGTTTCATGGTGACCTCCCTCCGTGGTTGGCACATCAGCTAATACTACATCGCAATAATAGCAAGGCAATTTAAGGCGATCTAGTCGAACTGGGTGTCTTAAGTTGCTTTCCTGATGTAAACAGGAAGTGGACGATGGACGCCGCTTCAATCCGATTCGCGGCATGCAACATATGTGACGAAGCGTCTGGGTTCAACGGCAATTGGAAAATTGAGGCCGGGTTAGCTGTGTTTGAACGGCTGTCGCACTGTCAATTTCGTGATCCAAACGGTTGGGGACAACCGTTCTACAATTTTTATCAGCATAGTCCCAGCCTCCCGAGAGGCGAAATTTTTTTTGAGCATCGGTCGTGGCCTCGTTTCCCAATGGGGATGGTGTTCTTCGCCCCTCGCGGGACAAGCCGCGACCGCTAGCCAATCTACGGC
>JAYVHC010000062.1:0-4273 GCA_043771575.1 Planctomycetia bacterium | reverse complement strand
TCTGCCAAGTCAGTTGAGTTGGCTGGCGAATTAGCATCAGGCGCACAGCAGATTCCAGAACTTCGCACGGACAAAAGTGTGATCGGCATTGGTCCAGAGTTGGATGATAGCGCGTCGTTAGACACCTTGACTGAAATGCCCCAAATCGGAGTAATTGATCCGGAATTTCGCGGCCTTGCTCACATCAATCTGCCAAGCGTTTCAAGTGCAGGTCTCGCTGGAAATGAAAGCAACGGGCTGCATCGATCGGAGCCATTGATTTCAGAGAATGGCAATCAGACTACCGAAGCGACGCAGAGCGATTCAAAAAGTTCAGACTCGCTCGAACTGACCGAACGCGACGTAATGCATGAACTGCAAGCGCTCACGGAGTCTGGCACGCACAGCCCCATGGAATCGGACATGGCGGTGCCGGACAGCGAGGACTCGAATACGATTGCAGAACCCTTGACGCTCCGCACTTCTCCGATGTTACAGACCCAGAAGCTCGCCGCAAAGATCAAGGTACGACCCCGGCGACCGGTTTGGCAAATAGAGTTGTCGGTCGATGATGAATTTGAGTTGGTTCCCAAGGAACCACAATCTGTTACTGACCGCCAAGTTACGACTTGGTTTCTCGCGGACTCAGATTCGAAGGACTCGCAGGTTCGCTTAGTAATTCAGGCCCAAGCCGCGATAGGGCGACAAACGGCTCTGCGATGGCGAGTTTTTGCTGGCGCAGAAGACTTGCCAAATTTGATGTTACCGCTTGATAAAGCAATTTTGCAACCATTTCAGGAGCGTCTGCGGATCTACTCGCAGCTGGCACAGGGCGACGCCGATCGCTTAAAACAACTAGCCAGCGGCGCTGAAAAAGACCTGCGTGCTGCCTTTTTAAAGCAACGAGCCAACTTGGAATCGCGGATCAAACTGGCCAGTCGATTGTCTACCATTGTCGCCGAGGCACAGTTACTCGACGACTTGTTGCGTAGCCAAGTGACACTCTACGCGAAGTTGCGAGATGGGGATGCCCCGGATGCGCCAACGCTTCTGCAATTCGGCGATCTCAGCAAACAACTGCCGCATGGTGAAGCAGCCAAGCCGGCAGTAATCGCTGAGTAAGCGGTTTTCTGAACCGACATAGTCCCCAGCTACTTCATATATCCCGGCTAATTCATGCACTGTTGTTTTCAGTTCATCCGGATGTAGCGTACTTTAGCGGCGGGTTTCGGAGTAGACGACTCAACCTACTCGGTATTTGTCAATGCCAAACGATTCGCGGCCAACGAACAAACACTGGACGAACCAAAGAGCAGCCAACGACCACAACTTCGATACCCGTGGCTAACGCCAGCGGCTCACAAACCCCAGTACCAAATTGCAAGAATACTTCCCAACGCCACCACTAGCGGTAGGCCGCTTCCCTGGATGTTTCGAATAGAACTTCGGCTTCTGTTTCACTATGTACTAGTAGGTGACAGTGTCCAGATTGTGGGTAATCAAGGCTACGGGATTCAAAAAGCCCTATAGACTACCTTCATAGCGCTACCGCAAAGGTTATCAGCGGTTGCCGGCTCTCTCCAAATATAATTGATAACGATCTTGCATTTCTTGAACGCTATCGCCGCCGAATTTTTCGACCAGAGCCGCCGCGACTTCGAAGGCAACCACATGTTCGACGATTACGCTTGCGGCGGATACAGCGCACACGTCGCTGCGTTCGTAATTGGCCCGCATGGACTCTTTGGTATCCATGCGAATCGAATCGAGCGGCTTGCGCAGTGTACTGATGGGCTTCTTCGCGGCTCGAACAATCAACGGTTGACCATTGGTCATGCCGCCCTCAAGTCCGCCCGCATTATTCGTCGGACGGACATAGCCGAGGCTCGGCAAATGCTTTTGGCTGGCGTCATAGTGAATCGCATCATGAACCTGCGAACCAGGCCGTCTTGCGGCTTGAAAGCCCATACCGATCTCAACGCCTTTGATGGCTTGCACGGCCATCACGGCTTGTGCCAAGCGCCCGTCTAGTTTGCGATCCCACTGAGTGTGCGTCCCGAGTCCAATCGGCAAGCCTTCGACGCGGACTTCCATTACACCACCGAGCGTGTCGCCATCTGCAGCCGCTTTGTCGATGAGTGCTTCATATTCCGCATCGCGATCCGGAACAAGCGTATACACCGAACTGCTATCGCGCAGCCGCCGATGCTCGTCCAGGGCTCCGCTCGGCGATTCCACTGCCAGGCCACCGATCTCGGTTACGTAACCAATAGTTTCGATACCAAACATTCCCAGCAACTGTCGAGCGATTCCGCCAGCAGCAACTCGCACTGCCGTTTCTCGCGCGCTTGCCCGCTCCAGCACTCCGCGAATGGAACTGAGGTGTTTGATGGCACCGACCAAATCGGCGTGCCCTGGTCTGGGCCGCTCCAGTTCCTTCAGCCGTTCGAGCTTGAAATCGGCGTTGATAACTTGCAGCGTGAGGGGGCTGCCAAGCGTTTTGCCTTGCCAGATGCCAGTCAGTACTTCCAGCTGATCGGTTTCTAGTTTTTGTCGACCACCGCGTCCATATCCACCCTGGCGACGTTTCAATTCGACGTTCACCTTTTCGAAATCGATTTCCATCCCTGCAGGGAATCCATCGATCAAGGCGATTAGGGCACGTCCATGCGATTCTCCAGCAGTCCAATAACGCAGCATTTCAAGGCCCAATTCTAAGTAGCGAGGCGTGCAGCCATGGGTCGCCGCCGCCCAGGGAAAGTCGACGAACTTCTTTGCAACGCGGCCCATTTTAGCTGTGTAGAACCATTCCCCCAAGGTAGACTATGCAGAGTTGGCACAGGGTGCGGGAAATTTATTTGGGTTTAGACAATTGGGCGAGCGCGACCGAACAAGCATCGGCAAGTTTCTTGCCGCGAACTGGTTCATCATTGGGTTATTGATTTCTCTTTCCACAGGCTTAGTTGCGCACGAGTCGCTAACGCCGCTGTCCGCTGCGAATTGGTTGCAATCCACCATTGTGTTTATCGTCATGTGGATGATGGCGGCTCCGATTCCGATTGAATTGATCCGCAATTCACTAGGACGTCCGTGGCCACCGATTTTGGCGTCGATCATGAACCTCGGTTTTTTACCGCTGCTCGCGTATTGCCTCTCCCCGCTACTGAACGCCGAACTTGCCGGCGGCCTGATCGTTGCCGCTTGCGTACCCAGCACTCAAGCATCGGCTGCGGTATGGACTCGCAAGGCAGGCGGGGACGACACGGTAGCGATTTTCGTAACGCTCATCACGAACCTATCGTGTGCTTTGATAACCCCCAGCCTGCTCGTGTGGCTGATCGGTCGCAACGTGAAGCTAGACCTAGGGAGCCTCGCTGGATCACTATTTATTCTCGTCGTGTTGCCCATTGCGATTGGCCAATCGATGCGTTTCTCGAGTAATTTCGTCACTCTCATGCGCCAACGCAAAGTATTGTTAAGCACGCTCTGCCAAGTCGGCATTCTATCGATGGTAATGCTGGGAGCGGTCCAAATGGGAAATCGGCTGGCCAGTACGAGCGCAGCGGTTACTAGCCTGGCGGCGATTCTCCTCGTCGTTGTCCTGACGACGATTGCTCACGTTACGACACTGGTCCTGGGCTGGTATCTGGCTCAAGCGACAGGTGTGCGGCGTCCGCAGCGAATTGCCGTTGCGTTATCCGGCAGCCAAAAAACCCTTATGATCGGACTGAAACTCGGCATGGATTGCGGCGTCAGCATTCTACCGATGGTCATCTATCACATCGGTCAACTTGTGATCGATGCCCTGATTGCTGACTGGTGGAAGGGCCATCCCCCTGAGACCAGCGAGTAAGGTGGGTTGAGGAACGAAACCCACCCATTAACTCTTTCAGTAAACGTGGTGGGTTTCCTTCCTCAACCCACCCTACTACCTACCTGCTGGCCAGTGGCGTAACCGCCTACCGCACTTTTCCGCAGATGATGCTGGCGTTGTGACCACCGAATCCGAAGCTGTTATTCATGGCGGTCGTAATCGTTCGCTCGACCGGAACATTGGGTGTGTAATTCAAATCACAATCTGGATCGGGCTGATCCAGATTGATTGTCGGCGGGACAGTATTATTGATGACCGCCAAAATGGTGAGAATCATTTCGATGCCACCGCTCGCACCGAGCGAATGACCCAGGCTGCCTTTGGTGCTTGAAATTGAAACTGTGCGAGCGTGATCGCCATAAACTGATTTCATGGCAACCGTTTCAGCTTTATCGCCGAGTGGTGTGCTTGTTCCATGCG
>JAYVHC010000061.1:0-8713 GCA_043771575.1 Planctomycetia bacterium | reverse complement strand
GTTGATTGGACCACGACTGGGGTTGGGGTTACCGATCACAGCCTCTCTGGTGGCGATGATGCAAGGCACAATTACCGTCGAGAGCAGGCTGGGCGCAGGGAGTAAGTTTTCAATCCGCTTGCCAACCGTTTTAACTAAGCCTGACGACGTCCTCCAACAACCTAAAAGCAACGCCAGGATTTCCTCAAAGGAATCGCAACAAGATGAAACGAGCCATAGTCTGGTGACCGCGCTCGTGGTCGATGACTCGAAAGTAAATCGCTTGCTGCTGCGCGATTACTTAAAGCGCTTAGGAATCAGGGCTTTAACCACGAACAGTCTGAGCCGAGCGTTGAGTTTGTACGAGGAGCGACTGCCCGAGCTCGTCCTCTTGGATCTGCAGGTGGGACAGCAGCAGAGCCTCGGATTGGCGAGTTCCATTCGCCAATTACCCAGCGGATCTCAAACGCTCATCTATATCATCACAGCCGACAGTCATTTTACCATGCAGAGTTGCCCAGTCGAAATCGACGTTGCCGGCATTTTCAACAAGCCGATCGAGTTCGAGGAGTTGAGCGCAGAGCTGAAGCCTGTATTGCAATCACTCGATCAACTGCGGTCCAATGCGCCAAATTCTCCCAATCAATTCGACGAATTGCGAGCCAAATTGCGGTGGATGCTTTCCCAGCAATTGCCATCGGAAATCTCACGACTTCAGGAAGCATTCACCAGGCAGGACTACAAGTCGATCCAATTAATCGCGCATCGCCTTCGTGGCTCCGCCTCCAACGCCGGTTGGAAAGAGCTTGCCGCAACTGCTGCCAAGCTTGAAGCCGATCCCACGACCTTCCCAAGTATTGGTCTGGACCCGTTGCCTGCCAGCAGGAAGCCCTAACTGTCGGTTGCCGGTGAGGATTCTTTCAGGCGATCAGGCACCGCCTGCAGCTGTGGGATTTGGTCAGTCATACTTCACTGTTTCATTTCATCAAATTCATTTCATCAAACGTTAGGGAGTAACAGCCTTGGCCAAATTACTCTACATTGAATCGTCTAAGCGGGTAAGCCAGCCAAACACTAACCACTTTTGTAAGCATTGATTTTCGAGCGTGTGGGCTATCGCTAAGTTTCAAACGACAACAGGAGCATGATAAATGAATAAACTCATCACCAAAGACGGCACTCAGATTTACTACAAAGATTGGGGGAGCGGGCAACCAGTTGTCTTTAGCCACGGCTGGCCTCTGAGCGCCGACGCGTGGGATGATCAGATGATCTTTCTCGGCCTGCATGGCTATCGAGTTATCGCCCATGACCGTCGTGGACACGGGCGATCGAGCCAGCCGTGGTCCGGCAACGATATGGATACGTACGCGGACGACCTCGCGGAACTGGTACTATCGCTCAACATTAAAAATGTGGTTCATGTGGGGCATTCTACAGGCGGTGGCGAGGTGGCTCGATACATTGCGAGGCATGGAACGACGCGTGTCGCCGGAGCGGTTCTGATTGGCGCGATAACTCCGCTGATGCTACAGACATCGGCTAATCCAGGTGGCCTTGCTATGGAAATCTTCGATGGTATCCGTGCGAAAGTATTGGCTGACCGCTCACAGTTTTTTAAAGACCTTACAACGACGTTTTACGGTTGGAATCGACCGAAAGCGAAAATCTCGGACGGCATGCGAGATTCGTTCTGGCTGCAAGGCATGCAGGCCGGGATCAAGAATGTGTACGACTGCATCAAAGTGTTCTCCGAAACGGACCAGACGGACGACCTCAGAATGATCGACGTACCGACGCTCATCCTACACGGCGACGACGATCAAATCGTCCCCTGCGGTGCGTCGGCAATACTTTCTTCAAAGCTCGTAAAAGGGTCAAAGTTGACGATCTATCCAGCCGCACCGCACGGACTTACAAGCACCCACAAAGACCAGGTGAATGCTGATCTGCTTGCGTTCATTCAAGAATTGAATCACTGATCTACCCGAAGCATCTTTATCATTCTATTAGCAACCTACTATCAACCAACCATTCGCGCAAGCGCAGTGGCCAATCGCCTGCGGCGGATTTTGAGTCAGGACGATAACCGAAACCGTGATCGGCGTTCGAGTAGATATGCAACTCCGCAGGAACACCAGCCTGTTTGTATTTTAGATACAACTCTGCCATGCCAATCGAAATGTCAGGACGATCTTTGGCACCCAGCGCGATGAACGCAGGGGGCATGCCAGCTTCGACTGTAAAGCGGTTCGAACTGCCGGGATAAATCAATACTTGAAAATCCGGCCGACTGCTAGCTCGTTCGATTGCGTCGGCTGCATCCGACCTGCCAGCGTCGGACTTCATCGCCGCGAGCGCGGCCAATTCGCCTCCGGCGGAAAAGCCGAGAATACCAATCCGCTCGGGATGGATCTTCCACTCTTTCGCGAGACTGCGCACCATGCGGATCGCGCGACGCGTATCCGCCATCGCGTGCTGATCGACAGTGTAAGTTGATCCGGGCTCGCGCGCCAGGCGGTACTTGAGCACAAACGCGGCGATTCCGTGGTCAGCGAACCACTCGCCCAAACTGTTCCCTTCATGACCAAGGCACAGCACCCGATGTCCGCCACCAGGGGCAATGATGATTGCTGTTCCTGTCGCCTTGTCTGCCGCTGGCAAGTACGGCGTGATCGAGGGATGATGAACGTTGGTTACATTGCACTTGCCAGGGCCGATGTCCGCGTTCTCGGCTTCAGCCTTACGAGCTTCTGAACCCGGTGCACCACCAACCCACAGAGGAATCGCCTCAGGCTCGGCAGATTGCACGCATGGAAAGCTGCAGGCCAGTATTAGAAACGCCCAAGCAGGGCAGGGGAGGGCGGTCCAACACAGGATTCGGCGGCACATGGTGAGCTCAATTCGCAGGAGGAATTTTGTGATTTTGTCGAGCACGATGAGGCTAACTATAACGCAATTGCAGGCAAATATCTTCGCTGCCTGGCGGAGTGTTTCAGAGCCGCGCGAGCAGTCCGCGAAAACCGCTGTCTGCCTTGGTGGGTTTCGTTCCTCGACCCACCCTACAGTGTTTACGCTGAAGGACTTACGACTGCCAACAAAAGACCTGAAATGCCGCGATTTGGGCCATTCAAGACGACGCGAAGATGGTACAATGCGGGGCACGTTTTGAAGCCGCTTATGGGTCGAAAGTCGACGCAAAGTGGCGGTTGGGGAGCCTAACGGCGAAACCAACGGCAATCGCAAACTGTTAAGCACTCGTTTGGAGCCGGGCTCGCACTCGGTGGAATACTAGGATGAGTAACGAATCGGATTCATCGAATGACCCTAAGCCAACTGACGAAAACGAAATTCATCTGGATCGCTCCGATTACTCTTCGGAAGATTTGAAGCATCTAAGCGACATCGAACATGTTCGCGCTCGACCCGCCATGTACATCGGTGGCACTTCGATCAAAGGTTTGCACCATTTGGTATATGAAGTGGTCGACAATTCGATCGACGAAGCTATGACT
This sequence comes from Planctomycetia bacterium, assembly GCA_043771575.1. Taxonomy (GTDB): domain Bacteria; phylum Planctomycetota; class Planctomycetia; order Pirellulales; family Pirellulaceae; genus Aureliella. The sequence continues at coordinate 5,219 of JAYVHC010000061.1, read as the reverse complement.
GGCCACGCGAAATTCGTTTCCGTAACCGTCAATACCGATGGGTCCGTGACCGTTGAAGACGATGGTCGTGGAATTCCAACAGGTATACATGCTCAGTTGAGCGCAGAAATGGACCGCGAAGTTAGCACGCTTGAAGGCGTCATGACCGTGCTCAAGTTTGGCGGCAAGTTCGATAAAAAATCGTACGAAATGTCAGGCGGCTTGCACGGCGTGGGAGTGACAGTAGTCAACTTTCTTTCTCAGTGGTGCGAAGTCGAAGTCTCTCGCGATGGGTTCGTATGGACGCAGGCCTACGAGCGCGGCGTAGCCACTGGCCCAGTTCTCAAAGGTCGCGCAACGAATCGACGCGGCACCAAGACGACTTTCAAACCTGACGGACAGATATTTCCAGTCACTACGTTTGAATACGATACCCTTCACAAGCGTCTTCAAGAACTGGCGTTTTTGAATAGCGGAGTACGCGTCCGCTTTCGCGACGAGCGCAAGAATGATGGAGATGAATTCTTTTACGAGCGCGGAATCGAAGAATTCGTCGAGTACCTCAATCGAGCCAGCGAACCGGTTCATCCCGACGTGATTTTGATCAAGGGCGCGCGAGACGAAATTCGCTACGAGATTGCCTTGCAGTACTCAACGGAGTACACCGAAAACGTCCAGTCCTACGCGAACAACATCCATACGATTGAAGGCGGTACGCACGTTTCTGGTTTTCGTTCCGCGCTCACCCGAACCCTGAACAACTACGGCAAAAAGGAAAACTTGTTTAAAGAACTTGTGCCGACGGGCGACGACTTCCGCGAAGGATTAACTGCCGTGCTCAGCTTGCGGGTGCCTCATCCTCAGTTCGAAGGCCAGACGAAGACTAAACTCGGCAACAGCGAAATCGAAGGTATCATCAACAGCTCCGTCGGCGATGCACTCCAAAAGTATTTGGAAGAAAACCCCAAAAATGCCAAGCTGATCGTAAGGAAAGGTCTGCTTGCTTGCGAGGCCCGTGAAGCAGCTAGGAAAGCGAAAGACGCACTCCGCAAACGCAAAGATGCACTCAGCGGAGGTGGCCTGCCAGGCAAACTGCGTGACTGCATCAGCAACAAGATGGAAGAGTGTGAACTCTACCTGGTCGAAGGTGATTCGGCAGGCGGTAGCGCCGAGGGTGGCCGCTTCCGCGACTTCCAAGCCATTCTGCCTCTCCGCGGTAAAATCATCAACGCTTACAAAAGCCGCGAAGATAAAGTGCTGGCCAACGAAGAAGTGCAGAGCATGATCCAAGCCATCGGCAGCGGTATCGGTGCCGATCAAGAGATCGGCAAGCGCCGCTACAATAAAGTCATTATCATGACGGACGCCGACGTCGACGGTTCGCACATCCGCACGCTGCTGCTGTGTTTCTTCTATCGTCAAATGTATCAATTGGTCGTTGGCGGTCACGTTTACTTAGCCCAGCCACCGTTGTTCCGCGTTGTGCGTGGCAAGAAGGAACGCTATTACGTCCAGTCTGAATTGGAAATGAAGACGCAGTTGCTCGAACGCGGACTAGCCGACTGTTGGCTTGAAACCGATGACGGTCGCCGCATTGAAGGAGCGGAAATGCGTCATCTCAGCGAAACACTGGCCACCATGGAAGATGCGCTGCTGGCACTCGAACGCCGCGGCGTTGGCTTGAAGGAACACGCCAAACGCATTGATGAAAAGACTTTACGCGTTCCTGAATTCTTGCTCAGAGTCGGCAACGACGCGCACTTCTTTCAGACTCGAAAGGACATGGATGACTTCGCTACCAAGGAAGGCCTCTCGCTCGAAGCTAGAGTTTCCATGGCCCCCGTTGCCGAAGGGGAGACAGCCCCTGCAGAACCTGCCGATGCACCACTGCAGGCTCACTTTGTCGAGATGCATGAAGTGCGGACGATCAACACAGCTCTCAAGGAGCTTGCTAAACACGGCTTCACCATTCAGGACTTGATCCCACAAGAACGCACCGGCAAAACCGAATCTAAATTCCACGTGAACCGCGAAGATAATCGCTCTGGGATGGATGACCTGCGAGTACTGCTGCCGACGATTCGCTCGGCTGGCGAGAAAGGCATGCAAGTGACTCGCTTCAAGGGGTTAGGTGAAATGAACCCAGAAGAATTGAGGGAAACAACCCTCGATCGCTCGAATCGTACACTACTTCAGGTTTCCCTTGTCGATGCGGGTGCCGCTGACGAAATGTTCCGAGTGCTCATGGGCGACAAAGTTGAACCTCGCCGCCAATTCATCGAGAAACACGCCCTAGAAGTTCGCAATTTGGATGTTTAGTACTCGCTTTTCAAAGGCTGAGTCGCTCCATCGCAAGCTGGAAGCTTACGCCACCCAAGGTGGGTCGCATCGCCGGATGCGACCATGAGCTAACGGATCAACGCAGCTTAAATCTCAACATCCAGTTGGCCACTGGCCAACTGCTCTTGGACTTGCGCCGCTAGTTCGATTAACTGAATGGCAGCGTCGCCTTGTTGCTTTTGCGCCTGAAGTGCTTTACCTGCGACGGCAAAATCGATTTGGTTTTGGAGCTGCGATTGTTTGACCGCACTCGCTGCTGCAATTGTATAGTTATCCATAGTGCTTTTCTCTATCGACCCCACGAACGATGCGCCTTCTTTAATCCTACCTCATGCTTGAGCGATGGCGGCAGTCTGCCAAAAAGAAGTCAGGATTTAACGATTGCAACGGGCATGGAGAGTGTGCTAAGCCAGAATGTCTCGAACCACATTGCCGTGCACGTCGGTCAAACGATAATCGCGGCCTTGAACGCGGTACGTCAAGCGTGTGTGGTCAAATCCCAGCATGTGTAGCAACGTGGCGTTCAAGTCGTGGACGTGTACCGGATGGCGGGTAACGTTGAATCCCAATTCATCCGTCTCACCATGCACATAGCCGCGCTTCACGCCGCCACCAGCCATCCAAATGCTAAAGCTGCGATTGTGATGGTCGCGGCCATCGTTGCCGCCTTGCACCATCGGTGTTCGACCAAACTCACCGCCCCAGATAACCAGGGTGTCTTCAAGTAAACCGCGATCCTTGAGATCCATTACCAGAGCCGCACTGGCTTGATCGGTGTCCAGTGCATTTTGTTTAACGCCAGCCATTAGACCAGAGTGTTGGTCCCAGGCTTCATGGAACAACTGGACAAAGCGTACGCCGCGTTCAAGCAATCGTCGCGCTAGTAAACAGTTGCGCGCGAAACTCGGTTGCTTGGCATCCTTGATGCCATAACGATCCAACGATTCTTGGCCTTCTTGGCTCAAATCCATCAACTCAGGTGCGCTGGCTTGTAAGCGAAATGCCATTTCGTAACTTTGGATACGCGCGGCAATCTCTGGATCACCAACCTGCTGCAAGGCGATCGCATTCAAGCGATTCAAGGAATCCAAACTCGTGCGCTGAGCCTCTTGATCGATGCCCTTGGGGTTTGAAAGATATAGAACTGGGTCACCCGCGCTGCGAAACGGCGTACCTCCATACATGGTCGGCAAAAAACCACAGCCGTAGTTGCTCGCGCCGCCGCTCGTTCCTTTGGCGCTAGTGAGCACTACAAAACCAGGTAAGTCGGCGGCTTCACTGCCCAGTCCGTACAGCGCCCAAGAACCGAGACTTGGCCGCCCAAACTGTTCCGATCCAGTATTCATCATCATTTGAGCCGGGGCATGGTTGACTGCATCCGTTTGCATCGACCGAATGAGGCAAATCTCGTCCGCAATCTTAGCGGTGTGAGGCAGCACTTCGCTCAATTCCATTCCCGATTGCCCGCAGCGTTGGTAGGTAAACTTCGGACCCAATAAAGCCGAGTTGGGATTGATGAAGGCGGCGCGATAGCCCTTGAGTAATTCGGGAGGAGGAAGTTGACCACTCAACTTGGTAAGCTCAGGCTTGTGGTCAAACAGTTCCAACTGGCTGGGCGCACCGGCTTGAAACAGATAGACGACTCGCTTGGCTTTTCCGGGAAAATGCGGTTGTTTCGGTGCCAAAGGATTCGAAATTCCCGCGCTGCTCGTACTGAGCTTATCGGGAGATTCCTCTGCCAATAGGGTGCTTGCAGCGATGCCCGCCAAACCAACCCCGCACTGGCTGAGAAACCATCTGCGACGGGTTAACAGTGAATGGGCGTCAAGTATAGCTTTGTGCGTATTCATGTTAATCAGTTCTTGGAAATAGTTTCATCGAGGTTCAAGATCACTCGCGACACAAGCGTCCAAGCCGCAGCATCTTGAGGCGTTGCCTGAGCTGGCAGATTGGGTGTGCTCGCTGCGTCACCTGTCGCCACTTCTTTAGCATTTATCCAGCCATCGGCTAACCGTTTGCGTTGTTTGTCAAGCAATGAAAGCACTTCGTTTCGCTCAACGTCTCCCGGTTTGCGACCAGTGCAAAGTGCAAACGCATAGTCGACGCGATCGCTGTCCGATTGTCGAGATTCACTCAAAACACGCAGTGCCATAGCCCGCGCGGACTCCACAAAGATCGTTTCGTTCATGCCTGCCAATGCAGCTAACGGCGTGTTAGAGCGAACACGACGCGCACAGGGAAGGTCGGCGTTGGGGGCGTCAAATGTGGACATGACTGGATCGGGCATCGATCTCTTGCGGAAGCCATACACGGCCCGCCGAAATCGCTCTGGACCTTCGGCTGGTTTCCAATAGTCAGGATAAACGTAGTTGTAGTCGAGCACATTTTGTGGCACCGGTGGAATGATACTTGGGCCGCCGATCTTGTTAGTCATCAAGCCAGCAGCGGACAACGCAATGTCACGAATGACTTCGGCATCCGCCCGAAATCTTGGTCCGCGGGCAAGCAAATTATTCTTCGGATCGCGTTCCAGCAAAGCTGGTGTAACCTGCGAAGTCTGCTGATAGGTCTTACTAGTTAGCAAGGTCCGAATGATGTACTTTTGGCTCCAGCCATGCTCCATCAGATCAACGGCTAACCAGTCCAGCATTTCACGGTAGACAGGAACTGGTGCGCGTGTACCGAAGTCTTCCGAAGTCTCGACCAAGCCAACGCCAAAGATCGCTTGCCAAATGCGATTGACCGTAACGCGAGCCGTCAAAGGCGATTGTCGATCGGCCAACCATCGCGCGAACCCCAAGCGATTGTTGGGAGCATCAGCAGGAAAGGCATGTAGAGCAGCTGGAACATGCGGGCGTGCAGGGTCTAGCGGTTTGTCCCAGCCGCCACGATCCAAAAGA
>JAYVHC010000060.1:0-15021 GCA_043771575.1 Planctomycetia bacterium | reverse complement strand
AATTCGCAAAGAGACGCGAACTGTATTTGATGTAGTAAGACGCATTCGTGCTAACGGCTTTGTCCTGAACCCTGACTTTCAACGCGACTTCGTCTGGTCGTTGGATAAGCAAAGCAAGTTGATCGAATCGGTTGTGATGCGAATACCTTTACCAGTGTTGGCTTCGGTATTACTCAGGTGCTTCCAATTCTGGTGGCGGCATTGTCCGCTGGAAAGAATGAATTGTTGCTCATAGAAAATCCCGAGGTGCATTTGCATCCGGCCGACCAGGCGCAGATGGGGCAGTTTTTGGCTGAAGTGGCTGCAGCTGGTGTTCAAGTGATTGTCGAAACTCACAGCGACCATGTTTTCAATGGAATCCGGAGAGCGGTAAAGTCGAAACGATTGGCAGCGGACGATGTCGCGCTCCATTTTATGCGTTCTCGCGATGAAGTTGTCGGGCAGCAGGTCACAACTCCGACTCTCGACGCTGACGGCAACGTTGATCGAAAATCGCGGAGAGGGCGTTTTTATTCAATTTAAGACAAAATCAATCCAGGACTGGCTTGAAAAGGAAACCGTAAAAAAACGTGGCGAGTCATTACTCTCTGGTTTCGAGACCTGGTCGGATGAACATCACGGCAACAAGCGGCACTTTCCCGGACTGCCTTTCATTTTCCTGCATTCATTCGCACACATGTTGATTACGTCCGTTTCGCTCGAGTGTGGTTATCAAGCCAGCTCTATTCGCGAACGCATCTACTCCATTCCAGCGCTCGGTTACGGGATACGGCTGTTCACTGGTACGACGGACGATCAGTGCTCGTCGTCGGCTACGCGATCTATCAGGGCCAGCGAGTCTTCGAAGCCTTGACCGACAGGATGCGAGAACTGCCAAGCCTGAAAGTCACGATGTGTTTAGACATCAGTCGTGATCGCCAAGAAAAAACTTCCTCTGAGATTCTGCTATCCCGTTTTGTCCAGCGTTTCAAAGACCATCAATGGCCAACCGGCTGCCGATTGCACAAACTCTACTTCGATCCGCGATCAATCTCGGATGACACAATTTGTTAAATCCATCGAGGAACAAATAGGATGGCTGGTCAGAAAATTCCGAGCCCGCTCGCGAGTGGGCGTGGATTGAAACTGCACTTCAACCCGATATGCAGGCACATTGAATCCGTAGTAAATTCGCCAATCGATGTTGGAGTGTTTTCTCGCATGCGGATACGATCCAATTTCCTCTACTAATAGTTCGTGATCGAAGATGTTGCCTGTAGCTCATCCATACAACGATCGAACAAGCGATCGACTTCTTGGGCAGTTTCAGGATCGATGCGCCAGCGGATCGGTTCACGGCGATTTGCGTTCGGGAACAATCCACGCCTTCGCAGCAAGTGTTTTTCGATCGCTAGAAATCCATCCAGTCCCGCTTGCATTTGCAAGGCGACAATCGCACACAGCGGAAGATGAATGCGGTAGGCGGTCTCATCGTCGCCGCGCTTCAACGCTCGCCAGATAGCAACTACGGCGTCGACCATTTCCATGCCGGGCATGGTACCCTCGACGCCGCGCCGCATACTGTCAATTAAATAGACTCCACCGGAACCCTCAAATATCTTGGCCTGGCCGTGTGTGGCGTCGCGAAGTGCTGATATGCAAGGCCCATTCGGCGGCGCTTCCGGTTTGAAAACAATTTTTTGCGTGTCGAATTTCTCGAGCAACCTCAGATAAACACTATGAGGAATCGCGGCACCCAAATAACCCGATGCATCTTGAACGATAATCGGAATATCAACCGATTCGGCTAAGTTTGTAAAATAGGCAAAGAGCCCTTCGGTGTCCAAAGATTCATTCAACGGTGGTGCCGCCATGACCGCGTTGCAGCCAGCGGCGAAAGCGTCACCCGCTAGTCGTAGCGACTCCGCTTGATTTTCGGCCGTTACCGACATGAACACCGGTCCGCGCCAATTGGCGAATTCGACCAATTTTCTAGCGTACTCCCTGCGTTCCTGCTGCGAAAGTGTTCGCACCTCCGAGACCATCCCTGTTCCGAATCCGTTGATACCCGACGCAAAAGCCCAATCGACTTCTTGGCGGAGTGTTTCCCAATCGATCTGCAAATGATCGTCAAAGGGAGTCTGAATAATAGGCAAGACGCCAGATAACAATGCTTGTGTCATATCGCTCTACCAATCTCCAACGCTTCCGTCGCGGTAAAAGACTCTCTGAAGCAGTTCTTGTTCGAAGGGATGCTTTTTCAACTCAGCTTCGTTGATCTCAATGCCTAGCCCCGGACGCGTGTGCGGTTTTACAAGGCGGCCTTTCGGTTCGACCGTAAACCCTTCGGAAACGACGTCGCTTCTCCAGGGTACATCGTTGTGAACGCTTTCACAGATAATATAGCTGGGCGTGGCAAAGCCAAACTCGAGCGACGCAGCGGTACTGACCGGGCCTTGTGGATTATGGGGAGCGAGCGCAATGCGATATGCTTCCGCCATGGCGGCGATACGGCGCGCCTCGGACAGTCCTCCGCAGTGTGTAATGTCTGGCTGGATTACCGAACAGGCGCGGCGTTCGAGCAGTTCTCGAAAGGCGTGCTGCGTTACTAAACGTTCACCGGTGGCAATGGGTGTCTTAACAGATCGCTGCACCAGAGCGATATCTTCGACCGCTTCTGGCCAACAGGGCTCTTCGAAAAAGTAGAGGTCGTAGGGCTCCAGGGCTTTGGCAAATTGGATCCCCATGCGCGGTGAAGGCCGAGCGTGGCAGTCGACCATGATATCGATGTTGGGGCCAACCGCATCGCGCATCGCTTTCACACATTGCTCTGCGTAGCGTATCGGCGCAAGGCCTTCGATGGGCATGGTCGACGGCACGGCCATCGACTTGAAGGCCGTAAACCCGTCTTCTACCGCCAGCAAGGCGAGATCGCCAAATCGTTTCGCATCGGTCACATTCGTTTCGTAAAACTCCTCCATCTTGCCGCCACCCAAGTGACAATACAGTCGAATCGAATCGCGCACTGGTCCACCCCACAGCTGATGGACTGGCACGCCCAACGATTTGCCGAGAATATCCCATAGGGCGATATCGATTCCACTGATCGCCGTACCCCGCACGATTCCGTTACCGTGCCAAAAATGTTGGCGGTACATCATCTGCCACAAGTGCTCGATGCGTCGTGGATCCTCGCCGATCAGCAGCGTTTGCAGATCCTCAACGGCGCCCACAACTGAGCGCGTATGCCACTCTAAAGTCGCTTCCCCCCAGCCCCACAACCCCGGCTGATCAGTTAGCACTTTTACGAAGATCCAATTGCGCATGCGGGCATTGCAAACATGCGTTTCTATCGAAGTAATTTTCATGTTAAATGCTCTTCTCGCTGAATCTCTTTTTGTCGCTTTTTTGACACTTCTCGCTGAACACCACCATCTGGTTCCCAGGCTCCGCCTGGGCACCCAATGAATTGCAGGCTCTGCCTGCCGAATTGTGGTTTGATCGACGTCTTCGGGAGGCGGAGCCTCCAAGACAGCTCATTTCCAGGCAGGAGCCTGGGAACGAGCGTGTTCGAGGTGGCAATCGGCGAGAAGTGTCCATTTTTTACCTAATAATCAAACTTTGGCGCCGAGTTGCGGAGCAACTCGGCCACGTTCTATAAAATTCACATCCTTGAAGGAACCGCCCCGCGTTGGGCAACCTTTTAGTCTTTCGGTTTGGGGCCGAAGCTGCTACCGCGTTTGAGTGCGAGCTTGCCGAATTTGTCGCGGATCACATCTGTGGCTTGGTCGATACGCTTCGAACGCTCCGCAACTTCTTGATCGAACAAGGACAACTGGACCGGCCGATGGCAACTTAGTTTGTCGACTCCCATGCCGATAAGTCTAATGCCGCGATCGAATTGCAAATTGCTTTGCGAAAATAGTTCCGATGCAAGTCGCGCCAAAGTATCGGTCGAATTGGTGGGTTCGTTCAAGGTTCGGCTGCGTGTGATGGTCTCGAAATTTGAGTAGCGAATTTTTAATTGGACCGTGCGTCCGACAATCTTGTGCCAACGCATTCGTCGGGCGACTTGATCGGTCAAATCGAGCAACCAGGCCCGCAAAGAATCTTGGTCAGTCAGGTCTTGTGGAAAGGTGGTTTCGTGCGAAATTGACTTGGCATCGCGGTCGGGCACGACTGGACGAGAGTCGATTCCGCGTGCCAGTCGCCAAAAATGATCACTGTTAATCCCGAACGCCGACTTGAGCACTTCGAGCGACAGTTGCCGCAACTGAGCGATCGTGTGCACACCATAGGATTCGAGTTTCTTTTGCGTTTGAGCCCCGACTCCCCATACGCGCGCAACCGGCAGTGGATCGAGGAAGGAGAAAATCGCATCGGGCTCTACGACCACCAAGCCATTGGGCTTTTCAAGATCACTCGCCACTTTCGCCAAGAACTTGTTGGGGGCTACACCAGCCGACGCGGTTAATCCGACTTCGCTGGCGATGCGTAATTTGATTTGCTTGGCGATCGACACTGCGTCGCCGAACAGTTGTCGGCTGCCTGTGACGTCAATGAAGGCTTCGTCCAGCGACAGCGGCTCGACCAAATCGGTGAAGTTGAGAAAGATCTCACGAATTTGTTTCGCGATCCCAGCGTAATAGTCCATACGGGGTCGAATTAAGATCGCTTGCGGGCACAGTCGCATCGCTTGCGATGCCGGCATGGCACTGTGAACGCCGAATTTACGTGCGATGTAATTGGCCGTCGAAACAACTCCACGCCCAGTGGGCGCGCCACCGATGATGACCGGTTTGTCAGCCAACTGCGGGTTGTCGCGAATCTCGACTGAAGCATAGTAAGCGTCCATATCGATATGAATAATCATCAGCGTACCGGTCGCTTGCGTTAAGGCTTAGCCGGGGCTTCGTTTAACCGCGTGGGTAACGCCCCGCGTGGTCGACCATCGAGACACTGGCCCGCCGGGCAGGCGGTTAAACGAACAAATCAGAATGATCTAACACGGAACCCGCCACGCCCTTCGAAGTCTCAGCACTAAGTCACAACACTCGATGGCTTGTCGCGGTCGCCGACATCAGCAATGCTGGCGCGCATACGTGTATCGGCGTCGACGTTCTTAAGTCGGTAGTAGTCCATGATGGTCAGCGAGCCGTTGGCGAATGCTTCCGCCATCGCCCGAGGCACATCGGCTTCGGCTTCGACCAACTTCGCTTTGCTCTGTTCGATGTTAGCGACCATTTCTTGTTCGGCAGCCACTGCCGCGGCTCGCCGGCTTTCTGCGCGAGCCCGCGCGACGCGCATGTCCGCTTCAGCGCGGTCGGCCTGCAAGCGCGCCCCGATGTTTTCGCCCACGTCGATGTCAGCGATATCAATCGAGACGATTTCAAAAGCGGTTTGTGCATCCAATCGCTTGGCCAACACGGCTTTCGAGATCATTTCGGGATGTTCGAGCACCACGCGATGTTCTTCAGCGGAACCGATAGCGCTCACGATACCTTCACCGACACGCGCGATAATGGTTTCCTCACCCGCACCGCCAATCAATTGCGACAAGTTCGCGCGAACTGTCACGCGAGCCTTCACTTTTAGCTGAATGCCGTTTTTAGCGACAGCGTCCAGCGATGTGCGTGCCGCACCGCGCGGTGGACAATCGATCACCTTCGGGTAGACGCTCGTCTGCACCGCTTCCAGCACATCGCGACCGGCCAAATCGATGGCGGTAGCTTCGCGGAATCCCAGCGTGATCGTTTTCGATTTACGAGCTGCGATCAGTGCTCGGATGACTTGCGGTACGTTGCCACCGGCTAGGTAATGTGCCTCGAGCGCCTGGCTGCTTACTTCTTCATCTCCAAAACCCGCTTGAACGGCCATAATTTTTGAACGCACGATTGAACGAGCGTCAACGCGCCGGAACCACATGCCAATTAAGTCAAGCAAACCGATCCCGGCCCCGGTCGTAAACGACTGCGCCCACAGCCAAAAGAAGTTTGCCATCACCGCGAACAAACCGATCAGCGCGATAAGAATCGCAGTTGCGATCACAATCATAATGATCGCGCGGGTGTCATTGTTTGGGCCCTGAGCGAGGACTAGCAGAGAATTCATCGTGAGTGGCTCGTCGTTCGTGGGTTTGAGAGCATGCTTGGAGAGCATTAGTCTACCCACAACTGGACCTGAATGAAATGCGCCACTTAAAAACGGGCACAGATAGGTCGCAAAACCGATGGATCGGGAAAATGGCACGCTACGCCGAAGTCAACTCGCATTTTTCCAACGGATGGACACGTTCAATCCTACTGTCTGGTCCCACGTAGAAACGGCTGGAAGATTATCCTTACGAGATGTTCCTCATTGTAGAAATATTTTGTCCCAAATGTTCATGGCGTTACGGCACGCCGTTTTCTCGACGGCGATTCCACTTACGCGAGGCCATACACGTCCCAACGTCGAGCAGCTTTCGTCGCACGTTAGCCGAAATGCGAGACGGAACGAGCGTCTTATCGGCCGCTCGCGTTAATGGTGGTAGTGTCTCTCGCTATCTGAGCGTTCGGTTGAGAATCGGATGATACCGCTGCGGATATTTCGACCTGCTCGCGAGCGACTAGACCTCTGGCCGTGATGATGTACTGCAGAATTTGCCCGGGCCCTAAGAATTTCCATACCGGCTGCAGTTCAAATACGTCGTTGTTGCGAACAAAGGTTATCGCTTCACCCGTCAACATCGAAACACTTTCCAGTTGGATTTCTGGAGGTATTTTCAACAGGATGCGGATGTTGCTATCTCCCAAATTCTGATTGTTGGTAACGCTCAGGGCATATCGAAATTGTTTGCCAACGATGGTTGGATCTTCCAGATCATTCAGTGCGATCCTCAGCGCCCCGGAACGAACGGCTGATCCCCCTGAGTTTCCAGCGGGGGGAGGCGGAAGGCCGCTGCCGATGGTGCGCGTCATCGCCTGAGCTTGATCCTGCACCTTTTCATTGCAAGTTGCCTGAACGAGAATCGCAGCTTGAGCGACCGGCGACTGAGCCTCGTACTCGATAAATAACTGGGTAATGGTCTCGCCGGTGGTTCCGGGCATCATATCTTGCGGTAACCAAACTAATTTTTGGCCGGTGCTGTCGGGTCGGACTAGCCGTTGATTTACGGTGTCGGTTGCCACAGCTCGCAGCGTTGGATCGCTAGAAATCGTCACGTTGATACCGGTTAAGTTTGTCCTACCCGTATTTTTTATGGAGACTACGGCCCGGGTTCTCGAACCAACTGCTACACTGTCCGGGAAATCAATCGTGACATCGATTCCGGGCAGCTTCGGCTTTGCAGGAATACCCAACACGGTCGATGCACGTTCGGCTAGGACCGCTGCTCCAGAAAGAACTTTGATTCGCGCAGCCAGTTCTCCTTCGCGCTGAACACTAAAGGCAATGCCTTGGCTGGTCGTTTGTCCCGGTTGGAGCATGGGAATGGACATTTCAACTGCAGTGGCACCTTTTTCAGCCTCGGGCAATCCCGCTACGGATTCGATTACTAACTTAAGATCGGTCAGCGTTTGACGTCCCGTATTAGTAACGTCTATGTCATAATTAATTTTGTTGCCAAGTTCGATCTGAGCAATGCCATCGACGGGTTCAAAGCGAACGTCGACGGACGGCTGAATGACGCGGGTGGCAACGCTCGAGTCGCGGGCCAACCTGGGTTCTCCCGTGCCTGCAAACGTCACTGAGTAGTCGCCGACCTGTTGCGCTTCGAGCACGACGCTTACATCCAGCTGCCGTTGAGCCGGCAAGACGCCTTGATCCCACAGCAACTGATCTTGGTATTGCCTCGGTTGTAGCGACGCCGTCACCAACTGCATCCCGGCTGGAATACGCATCAGCAGCTTTACGTTCTCTGCGTCGCGGTCCCCTGGATTGGCAAGGGTCGCCGTATAAGTCAACTGTTCGCCGACGGTGGCCGTTTGCGGCCCAAACGATTGCAGTTCTAACGCGGGAGAACTGAAGGTGACCACTGTTTGTCCACTGCCTAGCAGAATTTCCGGCAAGCTATCATCTGGATCCAAGGGACGAATGACTTCGATCAAAACGGGTGTCGTTCCGCGAACTCCAGGAGGTGTGGTCAGCCGCACTTGGGCTTGCCCATTCGCATCCACCGTCACGCGCGCCACGTTGTCGCGCACTTCAACCCGGCCACGATCGCTTTCGAAAAGTGGCGAGAACGTCGCAACTGTGGGATCCACAATCGTATACAACACTCTCCAACCCACTGCCGGTTTGAACACATCCCCTGCTTTGGTAACGCGCGTTAATAGCGTGACTTCCTCGCCACTGTTGGCGATCTGGGGCTGAGGAAATTCCCATTGAGCATCGACCCAATAGATCATCGCAGTCCGGCGTCGCTGATCCCAGAGTTCACTATCGGGAGCGAGCACCGTGACGCGGCTAACGCCTTCGCTCGGCGACGAAATGCTCAGCCAAGTTTGACCTTCCTTCAACGAAATATCGTCGACACTTCCGGGCGTACCGCGCGTGATCAGCGATTCCTTATTACTGGTTCGACCGCGAGCGAAATCGACGTCTAGCTTTTCAACCTTTGGAGCATTGCGCAGTGTGCTGATGAGCCTGCTTTTCATGTCGTCGCCGACTTCGATAAACGTTCCAACGCTATCTGGGGAGAGCATCCATTCGATCGGTTGACGCCTGACGAGGTACCCATCTTCCCCACAAATCCCTGCCAGCAAAACGACTTCGCCCCCGACAGGCGCCACCACTCGCATCGGTGTCAACCGAATCTCGCCACAAGCGCCTGGCGATTTGTGTAACGATTTGTGAACTTGACCGATCTGCTTCTTATTAAATAGATTGCAAACGCCAGCATCGCCCGCATTAAGACAGGCAGGTGGCGCGGGAGGCTGCTGGTAGGCAGGTGACGAAGATACCGAAAGTTCCGTTGTATTCGGGAACGGAAGGAATACGTTCGCGCCTGTAGGATCAATTCGAGGCAAATAGATTTGTCGACATCCCGAATTGACCGCAATCAACAGGAAAAAGGCGAAGACGGCCAGCAGCCCCGAATATGTTAGCGCAACAGGACGCCGAGCAGGTTTACTGCCTTGCAAAAGGTCGAACTGTCCGTGTTCAGTCGACATCATCCCGAGTCGCCTTTGATCAATTCTCAAAACGTAGGGGCATCCTACAGCCTCTGCCAAAGCAACCGTAGCTTACGATTGATGGCAGCGCGATGATTTGGGGGCACAGAATTGGGAAGTCCAAAGTCAGCAGGTGTTTACAGCGACGATTGTATCGATTGCTCCGGCTGATCGCCGAGCATTAGACATCGATCACTTCGCCGAAGGGTTGCTGCCTGAAGTCGTGACTCTGGGAAGGATTTCGATCAGATCGGGGCAACTCAAACACACCCTGATGAACGATTCTTTTGAGGACGATTTCGATTAAGGTGGTTTGATCGGGAAGCAGTAACTCGTCGACGACCTTCTTAGCCGCTTTCAGAACGGCTGGAAAAAATCGAACGAAACCCAGATAGGGATAGGCGTATACATGAACGCCCATTTGGTCGATGCCGGGCAATTCGTCGCGATGCTTTACGCCGTTCTTATCAATCACAGCCGGAAGGCCAACGAGTACATCGTGATTACAGAAGAACGTCAGCGTGCTGTTGTCGACGAGATTTTTCTGTCGGTCCACAAGAAAACCTGGAGGTAGTCCGTCCGCCCGATCTTGCTTGCCGCCGGTTAGTTTGAAATCCAAATCCGTCAGCACATGGCCTTCGTCATCGCGGAATCTGACGATTGCGAGCGAATGTGCATCGTGAAAAAACCCCTGTTTCAACAACCAAGCTCCTGTGGTTTCAAGTCGCTCGCGCTCGCGTACCTTGGCAGTCTCGGCCACAAACTCCTGACTTAGTTTGGTGTATCCGGCGGTGTCCTGTACGTTAAGGCAGCGAATAATTGCTGAGACGGTACTATTACGCTGGGAAGGATCCTGCTTAATAGAAAACAGGATGCCGTCATCGGAACCTGTATGGCTAGCCCCTTCGATTAGTCTAAATGCCGTCGGAGCTGCGGTGCAACGCTCGGTAACTTTCAGTGTCGGACGGTGTCGCAATGAATCGAGGTCCGGACGCTGATTCACGTCTCTGGCTTTTTTCAATTCTTGATCAAGTTGTCGAACATCGTCCGCCGTGACCTGCTGCTCCAGCCTTACGTACGTTGCGTTGAGGTTCGCTGCAGCCGCGCGAATAGTGCCATCAGATCCAGCTTCGCCAGTGTAAGAATTCAAGTGATCGTAGAGCTTTCGATCGATCGACTGGCCGGTCAAGACAAAGGGATAGACTGGAGCAATGTTATCCGCAATCGGCGAGCTGTTGTCAGAATCTAAGATCCAATCTCGGTTGAGTTCCCATGATTCGTTACTGCCATGTTCCAGCCACTCAAGCACTCCCTGGCCGGGTTCGATGCCGTGCTGCCAGCTCCGCAATCGACCGAGACGCCCCTTCCCCAATTGTGCAAGGGCAGAACCGAAATTGGCAGGTGCAAGCATGATCAAGTGACTCATCGGACAGGGCCGCAAGCGGTTCTGATACTGACGCCACCACCATTCGCGTACGACGGGCCCGCCCGTTGAATGAGTAATACATGCGAAGCGTTCGTCAGGGTCCTCCGCCAAGACTTCGCGACGAACTGCCGCCTCGAAGCCGCGCGCCAAGTCCGACAGCCGGACTTCATCGCGAAAGCTGATATACTTGCCTAGCCAAACAGTCTGTACTGTCACGTTTGGCAATCGACCGGCCTGGGATTCTGCAACCAGTCGCTGGGGTAATTCCCCGTAGGTTGAAGTGTCGAATACGCTCCAGCCGTGTACGAGAACTATTTTCATTTGTTCACTCACAGATTCGAAGAATGGTTATTCGATCAGTTATTCGATTGTAGCGTGGAATTATCCAACCGCGCGCGTTTTCAGGTTCCTGTCGGCTGCCGCCTGGGAAAGCACTGTTCGAAAGGCTCCAAGCAATCAAACCAATTGCCAAGCCCCAAAGAGCACTACATAGATCCCAATCAATAAATTCGTCGCGCTGTGGGCCGCGATGCACTCCCACAAATTCTTCGAGCGCACATAAAGCAATGTAATCAGCGAAAACCAAATCCCTGCAGCAAACAACTCGCTGGGATGCATCAACATCGGTACAAGCGTACCGGCGATAACTGAATTCATGGTCACCGATCCGATTGGGAATTTCCACCATTTGTCGGAGGCCACGTATCGCATCACGAACCCGCGCAGGAAATGTTCCTCAATGAGGGGCACAATCAATGCCAGTCCCAAGCCGCGGACTAGCAGATACATCGCAATCCCAATCGGATACCCTGACAACTGAACGAAGGGATTGAAAGCCGTCCGTGTTTGCAAGTCTAAAAAACGGTCGAGCCCAAGCGGCTTGATGAGCGGTAACAGATAGGTGCGTTCCAGTTCAAGGTGGCATACACCAATCCACAGCACAGCTCCAACGATGCCAATTGCGATCCCATGCCAACCTACGGGACGCATCATCGATTTGTAAACAGGCCATACGACTCGCAGCGCAACCAGGGTTGCGAGCAGTTTGAGACCATAGATCCAAGGGTAAAATCGGTACATGGCCGATCCAGGATCGACCGGCTCAAAGCTGCCGATGAGCATGAACACGCCTAGCGGAAGAACGAAGGCCACCCAACGATAGATCGAGAGTATTTCCTGCCAGCGCTGCAAAATCCTGGTACCTAAGCGTCGTGCCATATTATCCGGTCCGTCGTTTCCATGTCGGCAGTGAAGAGATGAATTTAGGGTTTGGGTGAGTGATTTTGTCGACCCGGCAGAACCGCAACAATATCGTCGCCCCAGTATGACATAAATAATACTTCGGCATTTACGATCTTGGCAGCTTGTCGCCAGTATTTGGAGTCAGTAGACTGACGCGTTCAGTGTTGCGATACTTTCCGCATCTCGCTTTATGTGCTGGAGAAAATTACCATGGCCTCGAACAGTCCTAGGTTAGTTCGTCCAAGTAGTTATGCCAAGCGAAGTAGATATGCCAAGCGAAAGTGGTTCTTCGCATCCCTGGAGGCTTTGGAGGATCGCAAGCTGCTTGATGGAGCGGCTGCTCACGTGTTCGCACAATTTGCCGACACGCTGAATTCGCCAACCGATACGAAGCAGTTTGACGTCAGTCTGAAATCGACGAATTTTACGTTGGCAGGTGGCTCAACCATATTGGGCTTTCAGACGCGGGCCAACAGCAGTCCCTTAGATCCTGCTGCAGTGCAAATCATCAACACGACAACTGGGGTCACGGTAACTCCACTGTACAGTTACCCCGATTTGAACAACCGCACACAGAGTTTGGTGTTGGCGAATCTCTCGCAGGGTAACTATCGCTTGACCGTGGGAAGTGAACGGGCGAATGCAGGCGCTTTTCAACTGGATGTGTTTCTCGTTGGCGATGTCGACGGCGATAGAATGGTTTCGACCGCTGATGGCCTGTCTATTCAGAATCGCCTTGGTTCTGTGGCCGGCCAAGCGAATTACAAAGTCGAAGCCGACGCAAATCTCGATGGTCGCATTGATACTTTCGATTATTCACGATGGCGGACCAATATCAATGACAAGACGAGTGTCAATCCGTTGACTTTGGCAGTCAACGGACTCTCTCCAGATCCGGTACATCTATCCAATGGCTCGTTGTTGACCAATACGACGCAACACAACGTCATTGGCACGGTGACGGCTGGGGCGGATTTGGCGCTGGAGACTGGTTCTGATAACCTCTTTGACGAAGGCTCGGTAGTTGGGTCGTCAACCAACTTTGCAATAAGTCTGCTCAACAAGCTCTCAGAAGGGGCCAGCACAGTTAAGGTACGTGCTCGCGAAAGTTTTGGTCAGGAGCGAGTTGGTTCGTTGCGAGTGATTTTGGATACGCAATCCCCTGTCGTACTCGCTGCGTTGGGACATGACACTGCACCCGGTGGTCTCACCAACAGCGATGGGCGTACATTCGATCCGGTCATCGTTGGGCAGGTGACCGACGCGAACCAAATTGCTTCCTTAAAAGCCGCACTTGATAGTCCGCTCAGTAGTAGCTTCGTCGATATCACTGGCAGCCTCACTTCGAGCGGGAATTTCTCGCTAAGTCGTTCGCAGTTGGAAGCAATTGGCGGTGCCACATTAAGCCAGGGAGCGCACACACTGCACTTGGTGGCAACGGACCAAGTTGGCAATACGTCGAGCTTCTTTGACGTCTTCTGCGATCTGGATTCGATTGCTCCAACTGCCAGCGGACCAAGCGGTACTTTCGCTGTGCCGCCCGCCTACTTCGACATTTCTTATACCGAGTCCATGGCATCCAGCCCAGCGGCTGCGTCCGCATTTGATGTCGGTAATTACTCCTTGACCGTTGTGGGAGGGCCGAACGGCGGACAAATAGTTCCCATCGAAATCTTGCAACTGGGACTTACGAGCGCTCGCGTCAGGCCGATCTCAACGCTGGCATCGCAGAGTTACCAGTTGACGATCAGTAGTGGCGTTAATGACTTGGTAGGCAACGCACTTGGTCAGCCGCGCGCGTTTCCCTTTACCGTGGCAGTGGTCCAGACAGACCATACCCCGCCAGTGATAACTGCACAATTGTCCAATGACACCGGCACGAGCAATGTTGATCGCCTGACCAAGGACCCTGCCATTGCCGGCCGTTTGACCGATTTGAGTCCGATCCGCTCATTTGGGGCTAAAGTTGACGATCTTCCAGCATCCAGTTTTTTTGATGTATTTCCGGATATAAACATAGATGGTTATTTTGCTTTCAGTCGCTCGCGATTGGAGCAAATACGAGGTTCCACCCTGGCGGATGGAATGCACAATCTGCGACTGGTTGCAACCGATCAGCCTGGAAACACTTCGAGCTTCTTCGACCTCTCGTTCAAATTGGACACCGAGGTAACGGCTCTTAGTTTTGATTTATCTGCGGGCTCCGACACTGGCGTGGTAGGGGACCGTAAGACCACTGCTGCCAAGGTTACGTTAGTGGGGCAAACAGATCCCGGAGCGACCATCACTTTGCAACCGGGCGGCGCCACGGCTCTGGCTTCCGGACAGGGAACGTTCCAATTCGTCGATGTCAGTTTGACCATTGGCGCGAATGCGTTTTCGGCGACTGCAGTGGACCCGGCTGGTAACAGCAAGACGTTCAATACTAGCATCGTTCGGGAAGTTGCTGTCGCTGGGCAAGATGTAGTGCTGCAATGGAACCAAATCGCCTTAGAGGCGGTGCGGATTGATGCGACCACACCACCCCAGGCAACACGTTTTCTGGCGATGGCTCAGTTGGCCGTGTTTGATACGGTGAGCGGATTGGAAGGTACGCCTGGCTACTATGTAAGCCTTGCTCGGCCAGCCAGTGCGTCAATGGATGCGGCGGTATCGGCAGCAGCTGAACGCGTTCTGGAGTATGCCTATCCTGGTCAGGTCGAGAAATTTCAATTGGAGTTGAATACGATTTTGGCGGGAATTCCCGACGGCGCAGCCGAGACCAACGCGGTGAATTATGGCCGACAAGTGGCAGATGCCATCATCGCCATTCGCAATGCTGATGGCTGGAATGATTATGTCAGCTACGTTCCAGATAATACGCCCGGCATGTGGCAGCCGACAGGTCCCATGTTCGACGTGGCCCTGTTGCCGCAGTGGGGAAATCTCACGCCGTTCGCAATGACCTCACCGGACCAGTTTTTGCCTCCAGGTCCACCCAGTCTCAACAGCGACAATTACGCCTTAGCCTTAAATGATGTCAAACAACTGGGTAGCGCGACGGGTAGTATTCGCACCCCTGATCAAACCCAGATCGCTCGCTTCTGGGCCGATGGCTCCGGGACGTATACACCGCCAGGCCATTGGAATCAAATCGCTGGTCAAGTGCTCGAGCAGCGCGGAAATAGTCTTTCCGCCAACGCCCGCATCCTGGCCCAGTTGAATGTCGGACTGGCCGATGCA
>JAYVHC010000059.1:0-2051 GCA_043771575.1 Planctomycetia bacterium | reverse complement strand
ATCGGCGTGATCTGTCCAGGCGAGTTTCAGTTAGGCGATACACTGTGCCAAGGCGAGCCAGTGCATTACGAAGCCTTGCCGCAATTCTCTCCCGAGTTCTTCGCAGTTCTGGATTGCCCCGATACGTCGCGCCGAAAGCAGTTCGATCGCGGTTTGTCCCAATTGGTCGAAGAAGGTGCCATTCAGGTGTTCCTTGACGCGCGCTCCACGCGGCGCGAAATGATCTTGGCTGCTGTGGGTGAATTGCAATTTGACGTAGTGCGATTCCGTTTGGAGAGCGAATACAATACACCGACCACATTGAGCATGCGGCCATTTAAACTAGCTCGCTGGATCAACGTCACGCCTGAGCAGATCGCCACTTTGAAGTTACCCTACGCGGCGAAACTGGTGAAAGACCAGTACGGCCACCACGCAGTGCTACTGCAATCCGAATGGGACGTTCAGCACGTCGAGCGTGAAAATCCCAAAATCCGCTTCGACGCTATCCGCGTATCGACTTTCGAGCAAGCGATCGCCGAACGAGCGGTCGAAACGTCGGTTTAGGACCATTAGAGGCCGAGTCGCTCCGCGACTCGACGAACTTGCGATCAAGTTGGCTCGTGATCAAAAATGACTCCGAGGTGCAGAGCAACTCGGCCGCTAACGGCGCATGTAGATGTTGGGCTTCGCCGGAGCGATGGTCGCGGGGTGGGCGTGGGCAGGGTGGGTAGGGCCAAACTCGGTCACGGATGAAGCGTCGCTGCGCGCCATCGGAGGCACTCGCTGGGGGTTCAATGGGTGGGGTATTTCTGACGTTGGGCCGAACATAAGCGGATCGCTAATTTTTCCACGGGTAACTTGAGAGGCGGCGGAAGAATCGCGAGCGGCTTTTGAAGTGAACTTGATGTCATCGGGACCGATATTGGCAAGCTGAGACAATTCACTCCTATTGCCAGCGTTGTTGCCAATGCGATGTGCGATACGCGCGAATTCGTCGCGGATCTGGGGCTGAACTTTGGTTAGTTTCGAAGCTAGGATCTGCGCGCCGGTTGGGTTGTGTTCACAGACCTGCGAAATCTGGGCAAGGAACTTGGCGGATTCGACGAAGTTGTAGTCAGCTGTCTTACCGACTAAAGGCGAAAGGGTCCGAGTAAGTAAGTCAGCACCCAAGTTATCCAGCTTGAGAAACACATCCATCGACCCATTGATCATTGCATGGTTTGAATCGGGCAGCGCGGTACTACTGTAAAGCACGCAGACGCAGCGACCGGTGATCTGGCGTGGAGCCATGTTGCCTTTGTAAGCGCCGGTGCCGTAATAGACATGTACGCTTTCATTGCCGAATACTAGGTCGCATTTGCAAGTCGTACCGACACCGTCGTCCGCCGTGAACGTATAGGGTCCGGTGCGATTGACTTGAACTCTGGTAATACCCATCACATCCCAGATATTGACGAGCACTTCTGGATAGCGGACCAGATGCTGAAACATCTGGGGATCGCAATCAATGTTTTGAGTTGGCATGCGACGAAAAAAACTTGGCTTGTCAATAACTTCGCTGACTAACGCTTGCGACTCGCGATTGAGCTGTTGCACTGGAATGCGTCGAGTAGCGTCAGCTTGGGTCTCGCGGCTGGATGCGGTGTCGGTTGCGAATGGCTCTATGGCCCGTGCGAGGTCCGCCATTGAGCAATGAATTGCTAAGAGAGCTGCCAGCCATGGGGCAGCACGTAAAACGGCCGCTAGCAAATGCGATCCGAATGCTGTCAATTGACAGCTTCGGCGATGATCTCTTTCAAGCCGCCCTGCGCGCATTAGCTGACTCGCGTATTGTTCGATAAATCCCAGCCCCCAGAGTTCTGTGCCGAAGCAAAAAACTCTACTCGTACCTTCGGTCAAATTGCGTCAAAAACGTCAGCACAATTGTTAAGGGCCGCATAAGTTCGCAAACGCTCTTGAGGTGTCGCTCAGAATCTGCGAAATCTTTACAGTTGGTTGAGAAAATAGGCTTCGAATTTCCATCGAACGAAGCCAATGATTAGTGTCAATACCAGCAATGCTACAAGCAG
>JAYVHC010000058.1:0-9022 GCA_043771575.1 Planctomycetia bacterium | reverse complement strand
GGTGAAGGCTGGCACAACAATCATCACGAAGATCCATCGGCTGCCTCTGTCCAACATCGCTGGTGGGAAATCGATATTAGCTATTATGAAATCAAGTTGATGGAACTGCTGGGGTTGGCCAGTGACGTGTTGCCACCACGCCATCGCCGCCAGGGCCATCGCGAGAACAAAGATGCAATGTCAACAGACGTTGCGGCATAGCTGTAGCGAAATTACTGAATTTAAATCCACCAACCACATGCGATCAAAATTTTGCAACGGATTGCTCGCAGTAGACTTCAGTGCATGACGCTGTCCTTGCTGGCGAATAAGGCAAGTGTTTATCTGGCCAGTGTTGACATCGAAAAGTACGCGATTGACCAGTACTAACGGATCGTCGCCAGGAGGCGGCTGTAGTTCGAAATAGATCCAGACCCATTTGGTCTCAAATTCTTTGCCAATAAGTTTGATGGGCATTTTAGGAGCGTCAGGAACCACTGGCACCGTTTCGTTCGGCAGCGATTTATTGGTCTGGTTAAACACTTTTCCTTGCGAGATGGGAGCAGTTGCCGCGAGATAAAAATTATTCGTGATGTAACGCGTAATCCATTCATCGACTTGTGGATCGTTTTCGATATCAATTTTTTTGCCTGATATCAATCGGAGTGCGCGTTCAAGGTCCATCGTTTGGCACTTCAAACCGATCTCAAGTCGCTTCGACACGGCGTTATACTCCACCTCCGCGGTGCTGACATGGAAGGGATGGCTGGCATTCGCTCCGTTGATAACGCCGCAGCTAATCGCGAACATTAGGCAAACGGACATCAACGGGTAAGGACCGAGGTGCATATATATCAACTTTCGGCTGAATAAAGTCGCAGATTACCCTGATGGATGACAGCGCAATGATCTGGCATCCCTTCAGGATGCAACGCGGTGTTCCATCGTTCACCGGTGGTGGCGCTGCGCTTACCACCGCCTAATTTCTATTATCCCTTCGGGATTCACTCAAAAATAGCGCAATTTCAAAATGCTCAGTGAGAAGCTTGACCATACGAAAAAATGAACACTTTGGCTTTGGCAATCTACCCAAGTTTAGATTACCGATCGACTGACCGCCACGGTTCTGAGTAATTTATGCGCCCAGCGCTAGCCGCGATGGCTGGAGAGAATTCGGTAACGGTCGCAATCCCGGGTCGCGCACGGCAAGCGGGGATGCAGTAAAATCGTCTTTAGCGTCATTTTTGCGGTGCAATGGGAAGCGGTTAAGCCGATTGTAGGAGTTCGCGTGTGCCTGTAAAAAATATCCAGATTTTATTGCTCGTCATGTTTGTCAGCGTTGCCTGCTGTGTGCAAGCAGAGCGGCTGAAGTACGCAGGTAAAATTGGCTATGCCATCGGCTTGATCGAACAAAATTATGTCGAAGACATCGATCCGCAGGACTTGTATGTGGCCGCCATGCAAGGCATCGTCTCACGCCTAGATGAGAATTCCGCCTTCATCCCGCCACAGAAGTACCAGGAATTTCAAGAGGTCATCGAGCAGCAGTTCGGCGGTATCGGCATCCTGATTGAAGGCCCCCCAGTGGTCAAACGCTTGACGGTCGTGGCACCCATTCTCGGTTCACCCGCATTTGAAGCAGGCATACAACCGGGAGATGTTATCCTTGAGATCAATGGCGAGTCGACGGCAGGTTTAGAAGCCACAGCGGCGACATCCAAAATGCGCGGCCCCGTCGGTGAATCGGTCGCTTTAAAAATCCAACGCATGAATTCGAGTGCGACCGCGATGATGTCAATCGTGCGCGCCGATGTGCAAGTCGACTCGGTTTTTGGTGATCGTATTCAAGCGAATTCGAAGTGGAATTTTTTTCTCGAAGAGGATCCACGTATCGCCTACATTCGGATCACGTTATTCGGTGAACGCACAACGGAAGAATTTCGACATGCAATCGAAGAAGTGAAGGATCGCGCCCAGGCCGTCGTCATCGATTTGCGTTCGAACCCTGGTGGTATTCTAAAATCCTCAGTGGAAATGTGCGACATGTTGTTAGATCGAGGGGTCATCGTCAGCACGCACGGGCGCAATCAACAATTCGGCAGTGAACGCACCGCGAATCACGATGTGCTTTTGCGACTAGGCATCCCAGTGGTAGTGTTAGTCAACGGAGATTCCGCGAGCGCGAGTGAAATCATGGCTGCCTGCTTAAAGGACTCTGGTCGAGCCATGGTTGCGGGGCAACGTTCGTACGGCAAAGGGACAGTTCAACAAGTATTCGATTTGCAGGATAATCAAACTGCCATCAAAGTCACCACGGCCAAATTCTATCGACCCAACGGCAAGAATATTCATCGTTCAGACAATTCGACTGAAAGCGATGACTGGGGCGTGACACCCGATGCAGAGTTGCTGCAGCCAATCACACCGCTGGAAGAAATGTACTTGTACAAACGCTGGAATTCTCGGGGCGACCCACGACAGACCGACGCAGCCGAGAGCCCCCCCGCTCCACGCTGCGAAGGCGACCCACAATTGATTAAGGTGCTCAACTACTTGCAGGCAACTTTGAAGCAGTAAGATCGGTGGTAGTGCGGTCACGCTCGGCAAGCGTGACCCACCGAACACCCTAGTCGCAGATAATCGTTGCGATTCGAGAAAACAAGCTGTTTGACGTTGCCGCAAGCAGTTCCCCGATGATCCGTCAAAAAATCCTTTAATGGTTGATGCACAGCTTGAACATACAACCCTACGGCGTTCCCGATCGTCGATGGTCACCGAAGTTGACGCCGTGGTGGTTTCAACTGGCGCGGCACTGGCGTCGCAGAGCGCTGAAGAAACAATTAATTGAGCGCATCAATGTGCAGGGTTTGGAGAATCTACGGAGTGCTCTCGATTCGAGGCATGGCGTATTGATGACGCCCAATCATTCGTTTCACTGGGATTCCTATTGCTTGCTCGAAGGTGCCGAGCGGCTGAAGACTCCGTTCTATTTTATGACCGCTTGGCAAGTTTTCGCGCAAAGCAATTGGTTTGATTGCGAGTCGATGCGACGCTGCGGTTGCTTCAGTGTCGATCGAGAGGGAACGGATATTCAGTCACTGAAGACGGCCGTTGATATCATGCAGAATCGCCCTCAACCGCTAGTGGTTTTTCCAGAAGGGGATGTTTATCATACAAACGATCGCGTGACACCATTTCGCGATGGGGCGGCTGCGATGGCGTTAATGGCGGCACGTAAAGCGGAGCGACCTGTGGTCATTATCCCTGTCGCAATCAAGCGTTGGTACACACAAGATCCGACGCCGAGCATGTTGAAGACACTGGAGGAACTGGAAAAACGCCTTTACTGGCGTCCACGACACAACCAATCCATACGCGAACGCATTTTGCACGTTGCCCAGGGATTGCTAACGCTAAAAGAGCTTGAGTATTTCGGTCAGTCCTCAGAAGGCGATCCCGTGGACCGACTGAAGCACCTAGCAAGTTCTGTGCTGTCGCGCTGCGAAGATCGCTATGCGATTCGCCACCGCGATGCAATTCTGCCCGAGCGGATTAAAGAAGTACGCCGACGGATCATTCAAGCTCAGCAAGCGTGTCCATCACTGACAACGGCACCAACAAAATCGCCAAGTGCAGACTCAGCCCCCGCACCGGAATCTGCAGCGACTCTCGAGCAGCAAAGACAATGGGCAGCGGACATGGAAGATATGTTCTTCGTGACTCAGTTGTACAGCTATCCGGGCGACTATATGGAGCAGAATCCGACTTGGGAGCGTCAAGCCGAGACATTGGACAAGCTGGAAGAAGACGCCTTGGGAGCAGCTTTTCCCAGCGTCCGTGGACCTCGCCTTGTGATCGTGCGCTTTGACGAGCCGTATGAACTTCCACGTGGCAAAGACAAGAAGGTCTCTCCGGCTGAGGTCACCGATCACATCGAACACCGCGTGCAAACAATGCTTGACGAATTGAATGCCAACCACAGTCAAGACTGATTTCAAAAAACAACCTATTGGATCGCTCGTTTATGTTTGCTTTGAAGAGTGTTTCAAAATCATTCGGGCCTGTTCAGGTACTCAAACCGACGACCGTCGAGTTTCGCGCGGGTGAATCGACAGTACTCATAGGGCCTAGCGGCTGCGGCAAGAGCACACTACTTCGCTTGCTGGTCGGTTTGATTGATGCGGACGGCGGTACGATTCAGTTTGAAGGAACGCCCATTACCAAGTCCAACATCATGCCCATGCGGCAACGCATGGGCTATGTAATTCAAGATGGCGGACTGTTTCCGCATTTGACGGCACGCCAGAATGTCAGCTTGTTGGCATCGCACCTCGGTTGGGAGCAGAAACGCATGGATCAACGCGTCGAAGAACTAGCGGATTTGACGCGTTTGCCGCGACTTGCCCTGGACCGCTATCCGGCGCAAATGTCGGGCGGTCAACGTCAGCGGGTGGGCATCATGCGGTCACTCATGATGGACCCTTCGGTGTTATTACTGGATGAACCCATGGGGGCGCTTGACCCACTGGTGCGGTTCGATTTACAGGAAGACTTACGCAAGATCTTTCGAACCTTGGCTAAGACGGCGATTATGGTGACACACGACATGGGCGAAGCCGCGTTTTTTGGCGATCGAGTAATGATGTTTGGCGAAGGCGAGATCGTGCAAGAAGGCCGACTGGAAGATCTCATTCGACATCCGTCCAACGAGTACGTTTCGCGGTTTATCAACGCGCAGCGACTGCCGGGGGTGCAATCATGATCCAATCAGTGCACCTGAGATTGTCGATTACTTTGCTGTGCTGCTTGGCGGCACCGTCAATAGCCGCTGAACCGCCACATGTTTCAGTTGGATCAAAAGCGTTCACGGAATCCGTCGTTCTCGGCGAATTGATCGGCCACTTGGCTCGGGCTCAGGGGGCTACCGTGAACCATCGGGCTGAACTGGGAGGGACTCAATTTCTATGGCAAGCGATGATTGCTGGCGATATCGACATTTACGTTGATTACACAGGCACGATCCGCGAAGAGTTGTTAGCGGAGGTCGTCAAGTCGGGAGTCGAAATCCGCAGCGAAGGCGACATGCGCGAAGCGCTCGCAATGATGCATGTACGCATGTCAGATCGCCTTGGATTCAACAATACTTACGCTCTCGGCATGCGCGAGGCGACAGCCGAAAGGTTAGCGATCAAATCGATTAGCGATCTGCGTGGTCATCCGGACCTGAGGTTTGCTTTCAGCGACGAATTCATGGAACGTAAAGACGGTTGGCGGCCACTGGCCGAGAAGTACAACCTGCCGCAGAAAAAAGTCCGCACCATGGACCACAATTTGGCATACCGTGGACTCGAACAAGACGCAATTCAATTGACGGATCTCTATACAACAGACGCCGAGATTGAGTTTTATAGATTGCGGACGCTGGAAGATGATCTGGGTTACTTCCCGACGTATTACGCCGTCATGCTAATGCGAGGTGATTTGCAAGAGCGCGCGCCCGAAGTCGTGAAATCCATTTTGCGATTGGAGAACCTGATCGAGCCGAGCGAAATGGTCTCGATGACGGCTAAGGTACGATTGGATCGTGAGATGGAATCGAACGTAGCCGCAGGTTTTCTGCGTGACAAATTACACCTTGAAGTTCCATTGAAATCGACTGCCCAATCGGCAGAGTGGATGCGCATCTTAGGGCGCCTGGCGAAAACCACGTACGAGCATCTATTTCTGGTCTTGATCTCGCTGTCATTGGCGATCGTGGTTGCCGTTCCTCTCGGCATCGTATCGGCTCGCAATGAGCATATTGGCAACGCCGTACTGGGGATTGTCGGCGTTATTCAAACTCTCCCGTCGATGGCATTGTTGGTGTTTATGATTCCTGTGTTTGGGCTCGGAGCGTTACCTGCTATTGCAGCGTTATTCTTTTACAGTTTGCTGCCGATTGTGCGCAATACCTACACGGGCTTGACGCAGATTCCACCCGCGACACGTGAATCCGCGCAAGTGATTGGGCTGGACCGGACTGCGCGGCTGCGGTTGGTCGAACTACCGCTGGCATTGCCGTCGATTCTGGCCGGGATCAAGACTGCGGCGGTGATCAACGTGGGTACCGCAACCATTGGTGCGCTGATCGGGGCCGGTGGATACGGCTCGCCGATTCTTACGGGCATTCGACTGTCGAGTATCTCCTTGATTCTCCAAGGTGCTGTACCGGCGGCCGTTCTTGCGATCGTCGTTCAGTTCGGTTTCGGCTGGATCGAACGCCGCTTTGTATCGCCTGGATTGCGTATTCAGTAGGCTTCGATGACTCGGAAAATCGCGAAAGATTTGTTCTGAGTATTAATCGGGTACATCAGCTCGAGCTTGTGGAGCGCGTTGACCTGGGTTCCCCGGTCGACGAGTACCCAGCGAAATCCATAAAGGCGAGAGAGATCTAGAATTTGTTCCGACGTCCATTCGGTACGGTCATCGGTGGGTGTTCGGGGCTGGCGACAAAGGACAATACGTTCGTACCATGCACGTACGCTCGCGTTGTCTTGAGGCACGTCCTTCCAGCAAACAACTTCCGCACGGCCCGCATACCATTTAAACGTTTGCTGATGTTCCGGAGTGAACCATAGAGAATCGGGAGGAGAGTTTTTTTGAGCCCAGTCGCAGGCAGCGAGCCAATCGATGTAGCGATCCGTTTCGATCCGCCGGTTCACAGGAGCATGCATCAGTATGTCATCAGCCGGGGGATACTGGCGCGCAAAGTTGGCTTGCGTGTGGCGGACAATTAAGATCAAAACAAGGAGACCGGCAATGGTCTGCGCCGCCAATGCCCACCGCCTAGAATTTGGCGGCTTTGGTGAAGCGATCTGTTCAGAAACAAGCGGTTTGCCAGCGCGGAGTTCGTATACGCGATGTGGCGATGTCGCGCCACTCGAGTCTGAAAGACCTTGAAGGTTGATCTCAACGCATTTCCAAAAAGTAAGTGTCCACGCAAGTGGCACAGCAATGTCGGACCAGCGAAACCAATAAAACCGCAGGAGCTGCGAAGCGAATATTGGATGGGAGTGCGAGAACGCCTGATCGATTAGCAATCCGACCGCCGAAAACGCTAGGGCGATCCAAGCCAGCTTGAGCAACCATGCGACTGGATCTTGACGTCGAAGTTGGCGATTCATTTCGCGATGGATGAACCATGCTAATATTGTGGCGGCGATCAAAAGTGCCAGGGAAATTCCGCCTGCAACGTGACGATCGAAGGCAAACAAGGATGGGCATTGATGATGTGCTAGCCGCTTGTAGACGTGAATTTGAGAGGCAACTAAGTTGCCAACTTGATTTGGACTGTTCAATCCAAGTCCAGCGGGAATGACGCCCACAAGTCCCATGACGGTGGCGAGGGCCAACCCGCCCGCTTGGGCGCGGGCCCGTGGCCATAGTCTAGGCAAGCATAACCAAGCGATTCCGAAACTGAGTCCCGCCCAGCCTCCGGCAAGCGGATGCCAGGCCACTGCGAGTCCCAACCAGACCCAAACGCGAGCCCACCGATCGCGAAACAATTCGGCCAGCGCAACAATAACACAGGGGTAGGCCAGTGATTTCCCTTCAAAACCGCCAATCGCCCATTCGCCAGCCCAGTTGCCGTATGTGATCGCAAAGTACCAACTGCTTAAGGCTAAGCAACCGACAATCCAGTGCAATCCCATCGCGACGCGGAGACTTCGCCAGGCCCAGGCCAAACACAGCCAACTCAATAACCGGCCGATCCACGCAACCGCCGGCAGCGGCAGCCAAATCGCGAGGAATCCCGCCAAACCTGCTGCTAACCCATGCGCGTCATGCGATTCGAAAAACAGATCACCTGGGCAAAAGCTGCGGTTGAAAAGGTGTTTTGCCTTGGGGAGGTAGTGGGATTCATTGACCCCTGGAACCTGTTCAGCGGCCAGCAAAGCGATCAAGGCAAACAAGACAAGCACTTCGCCGATGGCGGCCTTTTTGGGGGTCGGTTGGGGCTGGAACCCCGGGGTCGAGACCACTTTTGTCATTCGGTGCCCTTGCCAAGCTCAATCATGAATAAGGTAGATTGCGCGGACTTTCGCGACTGGCCCGGTCCATTTAGCAAAAATTTAGTAAAAAATTCAGTTGCAGTCGCTTGTTTTCTTGACTGTCACCACTTCGTACGTACAGTGGATGTAGGAAGCCTCAAGAGTATACATGGGTTTGAGCCCTGCCACCTCTGAAGCAGTTCTGCCGACCACTCCTCAGAAGCTCAGAAGGTTCTGGCTCAGTAGGAAACGGCTTAGGGCCAATTTACCAAAGGAAGGGTCCGATGTTAGTACTATCCCGCAAGAAGAATGAGAGCATTGTCATCAATAACGACATTACTATTGTCGTCGTTGAAATTCGTGGTGACAAGGTCCGATTAGGTGTTGAGGCTCCCCGTGAAGTTCCGGTCCACCGCCGCGAAGTCTACGATGCCATTCAACGCAGCCAAAATGCGGACGACGCATCCAATGCAACGAATACGACCGCTCCACAAGATTAAAACATTTCTCTGACTAATTGGCAACGCGTACAATCTCACTTCCATTTGATTTGACGGAGCCCTTTGTTAGACTCAGAGCCTATATCAAACTTGTTCTTAAATTGAACAAGTTCGATATGGGCTCTATGTGTTTTATGCGACATGCATTTTACAGAAATTCTTCCCAGCCGCGAGTTTGAAGTTGCTTCACGACTTCGCGCACTCGTTCTTCTTCATGCTTGGGTGCCACTAGGGTAGCGTTGTCGGTATGAACGACAATCATGTCTTGCATGCCGATAGTGACCAGCAGATGGTCGTGATCCCCATAAACGATCATGCGCTGTGATTGGATAGGCAAGTACTTGCCGCGAACACAATTGCCTTGTTCATCAGGTTCAGTCAAGCGGCCAATCGATTGCCAGCTACCGACGTCGTCCCAGCGGAAAGTGGCTTCAATTACGGCCACGTCGTTGTAGCGTTCCATGACGGCATAGTCGATTGAGCGCGAGTCAATGGCGGCAAATTCACGTTGCA
>JAYVHC010000057.1:0-4955 GCA_043771575.1 Planctomycetia bacterium | reverse complement strand
GAACACTATAAATCTGCCGCGGATCGCCGCCACGCGCCAGCGGAATGTACAACAGCTTTTTTTCCCGCAACGCCAAAATCAACTGTGAAAAATTCTGTTCAACTTGCGCGAAGTTACCATGCAGTAGGCTGCCGAAGATCTCCACCGCCGAACGATCATCTTCAGGCAACTCTTTCAGTTCTTCCGCCAGAGATTTACTGGCTTTGCCGAACGCTTGCAAGGTTGCCAACAGCATTCGCCGTGCGTCAGCGGTTTCAAGCACCGTGCTGATGATGCGTTCCAGCAACGACTCTTTGACCAATCGCTGTCGATCGTAGAGTGACATGGCTTCCTGGTTTGCCCCGCCATTGGAAAGTTTGAATTTGGCGACTTCATCCAGTAACGCCAGCAAGCCGAGGCGGTTCGCAGCGGCTTGAGTTGCCCAGTTCTCCATCGCCTCCAAGCGAGAACTACCGACCGTCGAATCCTCAGTAATTTCGCGACGCAGCATGCTGCTGAGCGCAGCACCCTTCCACATTTGCGCTAGCGCGGTCAGAAATGTCAGATGCTGATTCAAGCGATTGGATTCTTCGATCAATTCGCTGGTGTTTTCGGTGTCGCCCTCTTCAGAAACTTCACCTTCGACACCATCGTTCGTGGTGTCTTTGTAGGTGACGTCATCGTAGGCTGCTTCGTACGGGCTGCCTTCGATTTCATCGTCCTCCGTATTGAGTTCGAGTCCATCAAAATCGCCTGCTTCAAAATCGCCCGGAGCTGTCAAATCTCCTCCCAGTTTCCGTCTGCGAGTCGCGGGCTTGGCAAGCCTGAATTCGGGTGCTGTCCAATAATGATTGGCGTTGGCTTCGAGTTTAGCGAAGAACAGTTGTGCCACACTCCAATTCAAACCCTGGAGTTTCACGTTCGGGTTTTGAGAAGCCGGAGCAGTCCCCCCGTCGCTCGCCATGGTCGATTGGCTGCGTTCGAGCACGTGTTCCAACCGCTGCAACCAACGCCGAGCCAGGTCGGAAAAGGATGCCGAACCTTTTTGCAAACCCACGCGATCTGCCTGGTCCAACCAGTGCACGAGCAACGCCATCGAAGCCACGAAGTCATTTCGCTCGAGCAGCGATTCAACCACCAGCGCGTAAGCTTTCGGCGAATCGAACAGCTCTGCGTGGGGAGCCCAAAAGCGAATGTCACCAGCGGCCGCGCCCCCCGCGTGCCACAATGACAAGGCCTTGGCAACCAATTCTGCCGAATCGAGAGTCTCTTGCGGATCAGTCGCTTCCACATCGCTGACTTCATGCGCCGCAAATTGCCGCCACCACTGCGCGTTGGTTCGCAATTGCTTCTCTATTTGAGCGCACAAGTCGGTACGACCACTCCCTGATGCCTCCCGCCAAATTCGCGACTGCAATGCAAACACCATCTCCATCAACTGAACCAGATCTTCGACGCGATGATCGTGAACAGCAGAATCCGGTCCGTTAAAACGGGTAAAGTTCCCAGCGAAACCTAGAATGTTCCAGGGATCAACAATGGCACCGCAATGAATCCCGCGCTGAACTAGGTCCATCACCTGGGGAGATACCGCAACGGCATCGTCCAAGCGACCCACTTGCAAAAAATGATCCGCAGCCGTCATCAAACAATCAATACGACTGATGATCCGCGCCGAGGGAACGGGAACGTATTCCGATTGCTCCTTCGCAGCCGCGGCGTTACCCATGCGTGCAAGCAAACGAGCCAACTGGACATGCTCCAACTGCGAGGCCCGGTGTTTTGCCAAGTAGGTATTCAAGTGCTGCCGAGCGCCTCCAAACGGCTGGCGACGAATCTTTTGTTCTTCCAACAAGCGATCCAAATGCGGACCACTCATTTGCTCCAGCAACTGTTCATAAAACGCGTCGCGATACTCTGCGATGATTGGCAGCAGCGAAGCCAGTGTCACGGTCGAAGTAAACGCATCCGGACCATTTCCCGAGATTCCCGACGCCATTAAAATCGTTCCGGCCAACACTGCCGCCGCTTCGCTCATCAATTCCTCTCGCGGGGCTGACGTTTCATCGTCCAAGCGAGCGAGCAGCGCATCCAGGGTCACTTGCTGGACAACGAACCGACGATAATTTCCCGAGTTGTCGATCAGGTGCGGATCCCACTGACCAAAGTGATAGTTGGGGCGCTGATTCACCGGATGATCAAAGTCATACGCGCGCGGATCGATGGCCAGTTCGTCCAGCAACGCAAAATCGAAATATGCGCGTCGCAGAGTATCGGGGTCGGCCCGCTTCAGTATCGCCACGCATTCTGTGACAACACCTTCGTAGGGACCCGCCGTGACGCCTACTCCCGCGATGTAGAGTGGAATTGGGCGCACCATTTCGTTCGGATAGGGCTCCAGCCGTCGGCGCTCAAGCACCGCAACCGGCCGGAAACCGACGAAGTCATTCAGCAGCCGAATGGCACCTGCCGTGATGCGATCGACTTCCTCCCAAGGACCTCCCTGCTGTAGCACCGCTTCAATCGCGCGACCCAGCATAAAACCGTTAAATATCGCTTCCGGTTCCTGGTGAAACAACTGATCGCGATGAAAGTCCAAGTAGCTAGGCAGCAGGTGCAGCCACACCAGCTCAATGACCGCAGAAGCCTGTTCCGAAGCACGAAAAGCCGGGTTGGTGGCGCTCAAGCGAGTGAGCGCATCCTGAAGCCATAGCTGAATTTGCAGCCACGCTGGCAAGCCCCGATAGGGGCCGCCGGGAAGCGAGTGTGCATAGATTCGATTCAAGGCTCCCAGTGTTTTCGCATCCGGCTTTCCAGCCGAAAAATTTAGGTAGCCAAGAACCTGAGCGAGATTCGCTTCCAATTCCAAGTCTTCTGCACAGTTTGGTCGATCCACTCGCACAACGTCCGGTACAATTCGTTTGGGTAACCTACCGCCCTCAAATAGCCTTGCACCCACAAATTGGCACTCAATTAGGGGAAACTTCCGCAAACACCAATGAGCAACATGGTATTCCCCCTCGCGAAAACGGTCCAGGACGGGCAAAAATTGTTGCTGCGAACCGTGGCACCAGGACGGCACCAGGACAAAGGGGCAATCTCAAGCTCAAGCTGACCAGGCTCCAAGCCGACAAGGGTGAATCCGATTTGAAAAATGAATCCCCAGTGAAAAGCCGCCCAGTGAAAAGCCGCAGATTCGTACCCAATTCGTGGACCACCTGGACTGCAGAGGGTGTTCTCCTAATCGCCACCGCTGTCGGTGCGTGTTATGCCTGGCCGATTCAGGTTGAGGCGGGGCGATTGCACGCCAAGCGGCTGGATTTGCAACGACGTGTTGGGGAAATGCCGATCAGCGACCCGGCCAAGTACCACGCGACGCGGTAACTGCAGTTTGGACCGCATACTATACAGGCCAAAAGTCGATTGAGCGCGATCGATTGAGCGCGATCGATTAGCGCCCCGATTCGCGAGCCAGCTTATCAACCGGCGTAAGCGACCGGTTCGATGCGCAGTGGCACCCACTCGACCAGCCCTTGACGCTCCTGCGCCTATTTGAGGGGCTTGGGCAACGTCAAGTTCCAGCTCACAGCATTGCGTTGTGGATAGATACGGATGATCAAGCATCGATCAAGAAGTAGAGCTTAGGCCACGATCGCAAGCTGGAAGCTTAGGCCACTAGTTATCTTTCCCGAGCCGTACTTGGTAAAGGCCCTTGGAATCGGCAGCGGCCCGCGACATGCCAGGCGTGTTGAACTCCATGACAATGTTCCCGGCATGGTCAATGGCGATGACCCCACCACAGTCCTCAGGCAGGACCGTTTGCACGACCGCCCTGGCTGATTCCGCCAGCGACTTTGAACCATACCGCATGCGCGCGGCAATATCAGCCGCAACATTATTGCGAATAAAGTCTTCGCCCACTCCGGTGCCCGAAACGGCGCAAGTTTTGTTGTCAGCGTAAGTGCCCGCACCGATGATGGGACTATCACCGACTCGGCCCCAACGCTTGCCCATCAGTCCGCCGGTGCTGGTTGCGGCAGCCAAGTTGCCATGCATGTCGAGTACGGCGCAACCCACGGTGCCAAGGTAGAGTTGTTCATCTTCGTCGCCTTGGGCTTTCGGGCGATGCAGTGTGAGATCTGGGACCTTCTTTTTCCACTTTTCCCAAGCTTCGATCTGCTGCGGTGTGCGAAAGTATTCTGGACCGGCCTGTTCAAGTTTCAGAGAAAGGCCAAATTCATCCGCACCGTTACCGATGAGAAAGACGTGTTTGGTATCGGTCATGACGCGGCGGGCGAGCGAGATGGGATTTTTAGTTTTTCGGACACTCGCCACAGCCC
Organism: Planctomycetia bacterium; assembly: GCA_043771575.1. Taxonomy (GTDB): domain Bacteria; phylum Planctomycetota; class Planctomycetia; order Pirellulales; family Pirellulaceae; genus Aureliella. The sequence goes on along the minus strand of JAYVHC010000057.1, from coordinate 636 downwards.
CACAGGCCCGGTTTGATCCGTCCATGATGGCAGCGTCAAGTTCATGTTCGCCAGCTTCGTTGAGAACACAACCGCGACCCGCATTGAAAGTTGGATCATCTTCGAGAACGCGAACGACCTGCTCGACGACATCCAGCGCCGATTTGCGCTCTTTCAGCAGGGCGACGCCAAGTTCGAGTGCCGCCTTGAGTCCGCTACGGCGCAGCGCTTTATACTCATCCGTCCATTTATCGGGTTCACCGCCAGCCCCACCGTGAATGACAATTCCATAGTGTTTCTGCGATAGTTCCTGTGCGAAAGAATGCATCGGATTCCAGAGATTTAGGATAGCGAGCAGGGGTGCAAGCAGTTGAATGAATCTTGGCATGCGAGGCCTTTCCTACTTGGCTTTAAATGATTTTACGCACCTCGCTATGACGAGCGTCGCGGTTCGAGAGAGCACTAGGCTACGTTGAGCCCACGAAAAACTCAAGCACGCGAGGCGCGTTGTGGAAGACTGAGCGGAAAACAGCCTTTGAATACTAAGCTTACACCCATGCTAAAGCCCAATACCGCTAAGTTAAGTTTCCAAAAAGCAGCATTCCTGCGAGGATCGTGTTGTTCACGCACATCACCTCAGCAAGGAAGCTGCCATGT
>JAYVHC010000056.1:0-5684 GCA_043771575.1 Planctomycetia bacterium | reverse complement strand
CCGTAGGATTCAGGGCGGTAACGTTACCCTGACAGGGACTTCCACCCTGCTGATCAAACGCCTTCAAAGGCGCACTAGAACAGTTGTCCCAATCGTTTTCCAGAGCAATTGGGACAATTGCTCTAATCTCAAGTCAGACTCGCGAACAACCATAAACTCTGTCGTTTGTCACGCTGCCGTGTTTTTGTGATCGACTAGGAATGCCTCTGCGTCGACCAACTTCCACCCCTCTTCTCCATCGAGAATCAAAACCTGAGTGTGGAATCTCGCAACGAGAGGACGATGACTGATACTTATCAAGGTCGCTTCTGATTCGACAAGTATCCGGTAAATCTCCGCCTCATTGTCTTCGTCCAGCGCGCTTGTTGCCTCGTCAAGTACTAGATAGGGGCGTTTTGAGAGAATGGCTCGTGCGATCGCCAATCGCTGTTGCTCGCCCAATGACAAGACTTTCCCCCAATCACTTGTTGCATCAAGTCCGCCGCAACGATCGATCAGTTTCGGCAGTTGCACAACTGTCAGCGCCTGCTGCAAAGCCACATCGGTAATTTCCAATCCACTGGCAGGGTATTGCAATTGGTCACGGAGGCTGCCAATCACCATATACGGCTTCTGCGGCAAGAACAACATCTCGTCTAAACTTGGTCGCGAGACATTTCCAGAACCTGTGTTCCACAAGCCCGCAAATACTCGCAACAACGAACTCTTACCCCCGCCACTCGCTCCGGCGATTAACAATCGCTCGCCATTGGCCAGTCGCATGGATAATTCTTTTACGAGAATTCGTTTACCGTCAGGTGTTTGAACTGTCACGTCATTAAAGGCGATATCTTCTTCGATAGTTGTGACAATTTGCATCGGCTCGTTGGCTGGGGGTTGTTCAACCTGCGTGTCGCCCAGTTTGAGACTCTTGGCGAATCGATCCAACCGGCCTACTCCAGCGGTGAAATAGCTCAATTGGTCAAACTTGCTCACCACGACATTCAATGCGCCAAACACTTTAGCAAATGCACCCGTCGCTTGGACAACGACACCAATTTCTAGTTCACCGCTCATCACCCTCGGTGCAAGAATGATGCCGGGGATGATCAACGTTGAGGAGGTATACGCGAACTGAAAAATATTGAGAAAGAACTGCCAATTGATCAAGCGTCGGCTATTGGCAATGACCTCGCCGAAACGCCCCAGCGCGTACTTTGACTCGGGTTCTTCTCCCCGATAAAAGGCGATCGACTCGGCGTTCTCTCGAACGCGAATCAGACTATATCTAAAATCGGCTTCATTCCTCAATTGGAAAAAATTCAGACCCACTAGCGGTCGGCCAAACACGACGGTGGTCAGCGCCGTCCCGGCGACTGCGTACAGCAGTAGAAACCAAACGAGCGAATGGGAAATAAACCACAGCACACCGCTAAACGCGATTATTTGTAAACCTGTTTCAATGAAGATTAATAGAAAGTAAATCGATTTGCTGGTGAAAGAATTGATATCCTCCGTTAGCCGCTGATCTGGATTGTCGATGCTCGTGGAAAACGTCAAGTCGTAATAGGTCCGATTACGAAAATACTGGCTGACATAGCGATTTGTCATCCAAGTTCGCCAGTGCAATGTCAGGCGATCGCGGACGTAGTAATAAAGCCCATAAATCGGTACCGCCAGGACCAGCAGCGCAATCGACAGGTAGATAGATTGCCAATAACGTGTTGAATCTCGATCGGCAAGCGCTGAGGAAAATTCGCCAGTCTGTTGATTCAATAGGACGCTGGCTGTGGTGTCCGCCAGCATGAGTATGACCAACAGGGCCAACAGCCCCCAAGCACTCCGTCTTTTGTCGGAGAGTAAATACGGCTTTGTTAGAAGAATGAACCGCGGAATGAGGCGTCCCTTGATTTTCAGAAGTCGAGATAAGTATCTGGGCATAGGCACGCTTCCAGGGGATGGGAGGCTCAGGTGGAGCTAACTTCAAGACGCGAGAGTTCGGTGCGAGGCAACATTCAAAATCGCCGATTAGGCAAGTATTGTGCCCTCAGCAAAAAGACGTGGCTTATCCGCCTGAGTGGTCGCGAATACGTCGACATGCGCGATCTTCGCTCAGCTTTGGAAGATCGATTTCCATTAGAATGCCCTAAATTCCGAACTTTGCTGCATCGGGGTCGTATCTACAGTTAGTACTCAGTACAGATTAGAAATAAGTGTTGATGGTTTTTGGAGCACCAGGCTGAAAATGCATTGACCGAATGCCAGGTTTCCACGCGAGAATCAAGTGACTTTTCCAAACCTGAACTCGCTCGCATACAAACGCATTAAGTCGTTGGGGCAACTGTTCCTGGTCATTTACTGTGCGTGCCTTTCGATCGCTTTCGGCGAAGACAAACGCGATACCCAAAATTGGCCGCAGTGGCGGGGACCGCTACAAACAGGAGAATCGCCCGTAGCAATCGCGCCCGTCCAATGGAGTAGTAACGAGAACATCGCCTGGAAAACCAAGATCCCCGGACGCGGACATAGCACTCCGATCGTGTGGGGCGAACATGTGTTTCTGACGACAGCCATTCCAGTCGGCGAAAAACTCCCTCCGAAACTGAGTGGTCGGTCCGGTGAACACGATAATTTGCCAGTCGATAGCCGCTACCAGTTCGCGGTACTCGACATCCATCGCAAAACTGGCGGAATTGCCTGGCAGAAAGTGGTTCACGAAGCGCTTCCCATCGAAGCGGGACATCAATCCGCCAGCCTTGCGTCCAACTCGGCAGCAACTGACGGCGAACGACTGTTTGCTTTCTTTGGTTCGCATGGGCTCTACTGTTTGGACTTTCAAGGCAATGTACTATGGCAACGCGATTTCGGAATCCAACATTCCAAGCACGGTCATGGCGAAGGATGCTCACCAGCACTGCATGGCGACTACCTTGCTATCAACTGGGATCACGAAGAAAACTCGTTTCTCGTCGTGCTCGATAAACGTACCGGCAAAGATCTGTGGCGCAAGGATCGTCGTGAAGACACCTCCTGGAGCAGCCCGATTATTGTTTCGCATCGAGGCAAGCAGCAGTTGATTGTTTGCGGCACCAATCGAGTTCGCGGCTATGATCTGCAGACCGGCGATACGATCTGGGAATGTGGTGGTATGTCCTCAAATATCGTGGCCACGCCTGTTTACTCTCACGGTATTGTTTACGTCGGCAGTAGCTACGAAAAACGGATGCTAATGGCGATCAACATCGACGGCGCGAGCGGAGATGTTACCAATTCAGCTCAGGTGCTGTGGACGCGCACGCGCGGAACGCCCTATGTTCCATCGCCGTTGCTAGTGGATCAATCCCTCTACTTTCTCACCCACTATCAGAACATCATTACCCGCATTGATGGACCATCGGGTCACGACGCGCCGGGACCAATGCGGTTAGGAGCGCTCGGTAATATCTACGCATCTCCTGTTTCGGCGGCGGGTTACATTTACGTCACCGATCTGGCAGGCACTACGATGGTTGTCACAGCCTCGGATGTTCCGCGCGTCGTCTCAGTCAACCTCCTCAATGAAAACGTCAACGCGTCGCTCGCCATCGCCGGCAAAGAGATCTTCATTCGCGGCGTGGATCATTTGTACTGTATCTCTGACGCGAGTAAAAAGTAAGCAGGTTTGCGGAGTGTTGTCCATCTAAGGCAAAACACAAACTCTAGTGGTGAACAAATTGGTTCGCACAAGATCTAGCTGGACGGCTTAGCGGTTTCTCTCGATCGGGTAGAATGCGCAGCGAGTTAGTTCTCTCGACCGCTCGCGCCCTGGAAGGAACGAAATGTCATATACGGACAGCAACAAGGACGGCAAGAAATGGAATTCCCCGCCCAAAAAACCGGAACCCATCCTGGACCGCACGCCGCCTTGCGATGTTTCAGCGGAAATAGCGGTGCTGGGCAGCATTTTACTGATGCCCGACGTCTGCGACGATCTTGCCTTGGTGCTTAAAGCGGACGATTTCTACGACGACGCCAATCGCAAACTCTATCAACACATGATGGGGATGATCGATATCGGCCAGAAAATTGACGTCATGCTGCTGGTCAATCGACTGAAAACGATGGGCGATTACGAAGCGACCGGGGGCAGCGCGTATTTAGCCCAATTGGCCAACGCCGTGCCCAACGCAGCCCATGCGCTGTACTATGCTGACATTGTTCGCAGCAAAGGGACCTATCGCCGACTGATCGAAGCCAGCACAAGCATCCTGCGCGACGCGTACGATGAGGCCTTTGACGCAAAGGAATTAGTTAGCCAAGCGGAACAGCGAGTGTTTCGGATCCAGGACGAACGTAGCAGTCAATCAGCCGAATCGATCGGCGATTTGTTGACGTCGGCGATGGAACGTATCGACGCTAGGATGAAGGGCACATTCGCCGTGGGGGGCGTGGATACGCATTTTCGTTCCTATGACGAAATGTGCGGTGGATTTCATAACGGTGAGTTGGTAATTCTGGCTGCGCGTCCAAGTATGGGGAAAACTGCCTTCGCGATGAATGTTGCAGAGAATGTGGTGTTGCAAGGTCGCGCGCCAGTGTTGTTTGTCAGCCTTGAAATGTCGGGCATTGAGCTTGCGGACCGCCTATTGTGCTCGGTCGCGCGCGTTGACGGACGGCGACTTCGTACCGGCACGATCAGCCAAGAGGAGCGCAAGCGTTTAGTCGAAAAGGCTATCATGATCGGCAACGCCCCGTTGTATGTAGACGACTCGCCCAGCCGCACGGTCAGCGAAATTGCGGCGGTGGCGCGCCGCATCAAGCAGCGTGACAAGAGGCTAGGCATGATCGTCATCGATTATTTGCAGTTGATCGAGCCCGACAATCCCAAAGATCCTCGACAAGAACAGGTTGCCAAAATCGCGCGACGGTTGAAAGCGCTCGCGCGTGAAGCCTATGTCCCTGTGCTATGTCTCGCCCAGCTCAATCGTCAAGCTGAAGAAGGCAAGGATCACCGTCCGCGGCTCAGTCATCTGCGTGAATCGGGCGCGATCGAGCAAGATGCTGACGTGGTCATGTTCGTGCATCGCGAAGAGTATTACCACCGCGGCGATGACGCGTCGCAGTACGCGGGTCAAGCGGAGATTATTATCGCCAAGCAGCGAAACGGCCCCGTGGGTGAAATCGAGTTGACTTGGGAAAAGGAATACACGCGTTTTTCGGACCGCGCCCCCGAAAGGCACGCTGAATTCGACAACCGCGGTGATTTTCAGACCGCAGGTGGGTATTGACTTTCTAAGCGGTAATTTTCCAGATGAAGACCAAATTGTGGTTGAGTTTGCGGTTAGGATAGAATGAAGAGTTAAAGACCAGAAGCCTCAGTGTGATTCCCAGAAATCAATTCTAAATAACAAGTTCACAGTCATGCTGAAACCTGATTTGGTCGTCGAGATTCTCTCGCCATCCAATTCGGACTACGATCTCACGACGAAGCGACAATTGTACGCGCGTTGCGGAGTGCCAGAGTACTGGATTGTCGAACCTGTTGAACATAAAGTAATCCGTCTCGTGCTTAGCGATGGCATTTACCAAGAATCGATTTGCGTCGACGAAATTACCTTTAGCCTACCGCCACGTGTTCGAGTTGATTTGAAAAAAGTCTGGTGATAAGGATTCGGTTTGACATGCTGTTAACTGAGAAAATTGCGATGAAAATCGCAGTGGTTGCG
>JAYVHC010000055.1:0-5868 GCA_043771575.1 Planctomycetia bacterium | reverse complement strand
TTGGACGATGTGCTGGTGAATTTTGATACCGTGCGAGCAGAATCGGCAGCCAAAGTGCTTCGAGACTTCGCGAGCTTGGGGCATCAGGTGGTCATGTTCACTTGCCACGAGCATATCATGCGCATCTTCTATGAAATCGGTGTTCAGGTGCGTGTGCTACCTCGGCAAGGTCAGCCCGGTGAGGCGGTAGTATACTATCCACAGCAGCCGGTCATCGAACAAGTTATTCCGGTGGAACGCATTGTGTACGCTCCAGCGCCCACTCCGGAACCCGTTCGTGAAACGATCGTCGAAGCGGTCGCGGACGCAGTCGCTCCTCGCCCTGAACCGCAGCCGAGCGTCGAGCCGCCCGTTCCCACCAAGTTAGAAGTTGAGCCCGAATTGCCACCGCCCCCAGTCAAACGAGTCGTTGTCGTCGAGCACGAACCGCACATCGATTGGCTGTGGTACGAAAAGAACGACGAGGACATGGAATCAATCCGGGATCTCGGCTGGGTCGAATCCGAGGACTTTCCCGATGAAAAACTACCACCGCCAGACCTCTGGTGGCATCGCGTCGCTAGGACCGATAGGACTTCAGCGATCCTGGACTAATCGCGATCAGGAATGAATCGATCCTTCGAGCTTTTCGCCAACACGCCACGTAGAAATTACGACGACGGATGGGCGCCTGATTACGGCCATTGAGTTTATTAGTCCATGGAATAAGGTCGGTGCGCGAGCCCGTGAACAGTACGCCCGCAAGCAACTCGACTATTTAGACGCAGGCGTAAATTTGGTAGAGATTGACCTTGTTCGTCAAGGATCTTACATGTTAGCTGCGTCGCTTGCCGATATTCCCGAATCGCGCCGCACGCCCTATATGATCTGTGTCTATCGAAACACAATGCCTGATCAGTTCGAGCTTTACCGCGCGCCGCTTCAGGAGCCGTTACCAAATATTCCAATACCATTGCGGCCCGGTGAACGCGACTTGGTCCTGGAGCTCCAGCCGCTGATTGACGAGTGCTACCGCGATGGTCGCTATTACCGGATCAACTATCGGGCCGAAACTAAGCTTTACTTCAACGATTCCGACTTAGCCTGGATCGCATCGCGCTTAGCAGAGAAAAGCTAACGATGACCTGGCGTAAGCTTCCAGCGTTTCCAGCTTGCGTGCATGCACCAGCTTGTGTGCCTGTCGCAAAGCTTCACGTTTACAGTGATACCTCTGGCAAGCAGGTATACCTCTGGCAAGCAGAGATATCTTTGGCAAGCAGGATGCTTACCCCACTTGGAAAACGTCACTCATCATCCTTGAGCACATCGCGATTCGAGAACTTCTTATCGTCATCGCGCCGTTCTAGGCCAGCGCGTTCGAGCAGGCCGCGACGCAAGACTTCGTCGATTTGGTCATCGTCTGGTGGTGGAGGGCCAAACGCCCCCAAAGCTTGAGGATCGTAATCGATGGTGTAAGTCTGTTTGGCAAAAGCAATTATTGCGCCGGGGTCCAGTCGTTTACGGCTGATTTTGTAGCCGTTGACTTTGGTACCGTTGCTGCTGCCTAAGTCCTTCATGAACCAATATCCCTGTTCAAGCATCATGCGCGCGTGCTGCCCCGAGACATTGTTAAAACGCAGCACAATATCGCATTCTTCGCGACGACCGATCGTCAGCTTTTCTTTTTTCAGAAAGATGGTTTCGCCACCGCCTGTGGGAATTAACTTGCCGTAATCAGGCATCACACGTCTCGCTATGCTGGCCGAATTTGGGGATTGAACCTGTCTACAACGATGGCACTGAGGTAGAATTACCGCAAGTTCTCCAGTTGCACATCATCCAATTTACGCTCCATTCATGAAAACGTCAATTTTGTCCGGTCAAAATAGCGGATACTTGCCGGTCAATTGGCGGGAATTGGGGCACCGTTATTTTCCGCTTAACGTCTATTTCAATCATCGCTTTGGAGGTCGGGTACAAAAGATCAGCTTGGATGGCGGTTTTACCTGCCCCAACGTCGATGGCACGGTAGCTACCGGAGGTTGTACGTTTTGTGACAATCAAGCGTTCAGTCCCAGTCGACGCGCCCAGCGGGATGCAATTGCCAGTCAGATTGAACGGGGTATTTTTCTGCTTCGGCGACGTTATGAAAACGAAATGTTTCTCGCCTATTTCCAGCCAGCCACGAACACCTACGGGCCGCTCGATAAGCTTCGCATGCTCTATGAAACGGCTATTGAGGACCCTCGCGTTGTCGGTTTGGTCATTGGTACGCGGCCTGACTGCATTCCGGATGATGTGCTCGATTTGATCGATGAAATCGCCGAGCGGACTTATGTATGCCTTGAACTGGGCGTGCAGACGATTCATGACGCCAGCTTGGATTGGATGAATCGCGGCCACCGTCACGATGCGTCGATTGAAGCCATGCGGCGCGTCGCCGGTCGCAAGTTTGAAATCGGCTTGCACATCATGCTTGGGCTTCCAGGCGAGACACACGAGATGATGATGCAGACGGCTGATCAAGTCGCACTGTGGAATCCTGCAGGTGTTAAAATCCATAACTTGTACGCCGTGCATCGCACTCGTTTGGCGGAGCAGATCAAGACGGGCGAAGTCACGTTGCTGGAAATGGAGGAGTATGTCCAGTTGCTGGCCGACTTTCTGGAACGTTTACCTCCACAGATCGTAATCGAACGAATTTCAGGTGACGCTCCGCCGCGAGATCTCATCGCGCCGCAGTGGGTACTGGATAAGGGCTCAATCAAGAAGCGGCTTATCGAAGTGCTCGAAGAACGCGATTCTTATCAGGGTGCAAAGTACCAAGCGGCGCACGCTGCGGCCATTGAAGTACTACCAGTCTCCATTCTTTTATGAACACGATGAACACGGCCACCGCTTCCATTCTCAACATCGCTGCTTACAAATTTATTGCGCTGACCGATTTACCGCCTTACCGTGCGGAGCTGCGAAAGCTATGTCAGGATCTGGAACTTCGCGGTACCATCATGCTCAGCCCCGAGGGAATTAACATTTTCGTAGCGGGCGAAGAACGGAGCGTGCGTCATCTGCTCGATGTATTGCGCCGCAACCCGTTGCTCGCAGACCTCGACGTCAAAGAAAGTTACTCCGACAAGCAACCCTTCAATCGCATGCTGGTAAAACTCAAACGTGAAATCATCGCCTTTGGTATCGATGAAGTTCGTCCGGCGGTTCGTACTTCACCTAAGCTGAAGGCCGCAGAACTCAAACAATGGCTCAGCGAGGGGCGAAAGTTCCGCTTGCTGGATACTCGCAACGTTTATGAAATTGAATTGGGCACGTTTCAGAATGCGGAACACTTGCACATCCATCACTTTCGCGATTTCCCAGAAGCAATCGCAAATTTGCCTGAAGAGACCAAGCAAGAACCGATCGTAATGTTCTGCACGGGTGGTATCCGCTGCGAAAAAGCCGGTCCGCTGATGGAGCAAGCCGGCTTTCAGCAGGTCTATCAACTTGAAGGTGGTATCTTAAAATACTTTGAAGAATGCGGTGGCGAACACTACGAGGGAGCGTGCTTTGTATTCGACAACCGAGTGGCACTCGATCCCGACCTCAAGCCGACCGGCGAGCTGCTGTGCTTTGCCTGTCAAGCGGTGATCACCCATGAAGACATGCTGTCGCCCAAGTTCTTGTACGGCCAGTATTGTCCCAAGTGCTTCTTGACTCCTGCGCAAGCCTACCAACAGCGGATTGAAAAACGACAGCAAGCGATCATCAAACTCACTAACCCGCTTCCTGGTTCGAATCCTTATGACAACGTCCGAGAGATTCATGTCCCCGGTCGATTTGAGGGATTTGCATTCATCGACTTTCTTGACGCCTGGCATCCGCCGACTGGGCGTGCACAGTGGCTCACATGGCTCGCCGAGGGCAGCCTCATGGTCAATGAACAAGTGGTTGCGCCCGATCGAACGGTGCATGGTGGCGAGTGCTTTGTTCAACATATGCCGAATACTGTCGAGCCGGATGTGAACGCAGCCATCGAGTTGCTGCACGAAGACGAGTTCTTGGTCGTCGTCAACAAACCTGCACCGTTGCCTTCGCACGCTAGCGGTCGATTCAATCGCAACACGCTGGATTACCTTGTTGGGGCCGCTTACCGACCCGAAAAATTGCGTCTCGCTCACCGCTTGGACGCCAATACAACGGGCTTGGTCATCTTTTGCCGCAAGCATGCAGCCTCACGTTACGTCCAGCCGCAGTTCACGCAGCAAACGGTCGAGAAGATCTATGTCGCGCGTGTTCATGGTCATCCCACTTGGGAAATGACCACTTGCGATGCAGCGATTGCAACCGAACCCGGACCGCGTGGCACTCGTTCCGTTGACGCTGCTGGCCAGACCGCGGTCACCGATTTCAAAGTCATTCGAAGAATAGCCGACGGCACCAGTCTGCTCGAAGTCTACCCGCGGACGGGCCGCACCCACCAGATCCGCCTTCATCTATGGCATCTTGGTTACCCGGTTGTCGGCGACCCGCTCTATTTGCCCAATCAGCAGACTGGTAAACATCCAACGTTGGCCACCGACTCGCCGCCAATGTGTTTGCATGCCTGGCAACTGAGCTTCAATCATCCGCAAGATCGTAAACGAGTCACCTACACTGCACCGCAGCCAGAGTGGACTCAATGTCAGTAAACACAGCGGCTAACGCACTTAGTTCACGCGACTTGAAATCCACTCGAGCCGTCACCGCAGTGTTCGCCGGGTTACGGAACCTTTGCAGCATCCCGAAGGGATGCTTAGTGAAACTCTCCGCTTTGAGCGTACTTGTCATGGTGGAAGATTTGACTCAGATGTTCATTGTTCGCACCACGATTTGGTAAGCGCTAAAAGCCAGTCGTTAATTAACGCCATGAACACTTGGGACAAGTGTTCTTCAATGGCAACGAAAGAACCCACATCGCGGGAGACACGTGGGCGTTGTTTGACGGCCTAAATATCCATTGTTGGGCCCGCGTCCCCGCATTTCCCAATTCCGTTTTTCAGGAGCTAGTATTTTGAAGCGAACATTCCCAACATGCAAAAGCGATCGGACACCTGAGTTATGCCTATGAAAATCCATGAGTATTGTTCGGCGCACGTATTTACTGAATCCGTAAGAAAAATGCTTGACAATTAATTCCAGCACTCGTAGGATTACTCCCAATCTGGTGTTAACGAAAAACCTACAGAGGAATTGACCGTGTCTAATTTGCTGGGCAAGAATTTCGTTACTCGCTTTCGTTACTCGCTTTCGTATTAGCGAGTAATATCTTTTTGGGGAGTGTGGTTGCTCAAGATCCTCAGCTTGATTCAGGTGGGAAACAGGGCAACCGCATCTAAGTTTGATTGAAACATGATTGCAGAGGGGTTGTCAAAGTAAAGGCTAGCAACGAAAGATGTCCGTGGAGCTAGGAATCCATTCTCACACGGAGTTTTCAATGACAGCTTTAACAGAACCCTCTTCGGCGGTGCGCAGCTTGGTTGATTGCTTCTCACGGATCGAAGATCCGCGAGTCGAGCGGACCCGCGTACATGAACTGACTGACATTCTTATTTTGTCGGTTTTAGCAGTGATTGCAGGAGCGGAGGGTTGGGAAGACATACGCGAGTATGGGGAAAACAAGGAAGGATTTCTACGTAAGTTTTTGCGATTGCGAAATGGCATTCCGTCAGAGGACACGATCAGCCGCGTCATGCGAATGTTGCGACCGAGTGTAGTGCAAGACGCCTTCATGGACTGGGTCAATGAGATGCAAGGGAATTTGGGAGTGAAGCGGATCGCCATTGATGGCAAGTCGCTGCGACGCTCACACGATCGTTCATCTGCCCGCAAAATGTTGCACTGCGTTTGTGCTTGGAG
>JAYVHC010000054.1:0-4098 GCA_043771575.1 Planctomycetia bacterium | reverse complement strand
TTGGACGATTCCCTGTGGAGTTCGTCGGCGGGCTGGGGTGACTTCAACAATGACGGCGTCCTTGATCTTTACGTCGCCCATTATGTGAACTGGTCGTTCGATAATAATCCACCGTGTCGTGGAAGGACTCCTAACGAACGAGACATTTGTCCGCCGCGAGAGTTTTCTGGTCTACCAGATACTCTATATTTGGGAAACGGCGATGGCACGTTTCAGGATGCGAGCGCTGAGTGGCAATTGCGCACCGACGCAGACGGAAAAGGCTTAGGCGTGGTGATAGCTGACTTTGATAGGAATGGGTATGTGGATATCTATGTCGCTAACGACACGACCAACAACTTTCTTTACTCCAATTCCGGCCAGGCGCCGCTGACGGAAGTGGGTGCTATTGCAGGTGTGGCGACAGATAAATTCGGAATACCTAACGGCAGCATGGGCGTCGATATCGTCGATTTTAATCGGGACGGACAAATTGACATCTGGGTCACGAATTACGAACGCGAGGACTTTGCACTCTATCGAAATGAAGGCCCAGCCTCATTTTTGCACGTCAGTGACATACTTGGATTGAACGTTCTTGGCGGGCTTTTCGTGGGGTTTGGTACGGTTTGTACGGACATTGACTTGGATGGACGCGAAGATATTTTGGTCAACAATGGTCACGTGATCCTGTACCCGACCATTTCCCCGCGAGCACAATTACCACTTGCTATACGCTCGGATGAAAAGCGTTTTCAACGTGTCAGTTTTGATGAGGGAAGCTACATGATGCAGCCCCATGAAGGACGTGGTTTAGCAGTCGCCGATTTAGATAGTGATGGAGATTTGGACCCGATATTTTCAAACCTCAACGCTCCCTTGGCCATTCTTCGAAACGATTCGCCTATTTCCTCGAACTGGTTACAAGTACGGTTGGTCGGCACGAGTTCCGCCCGGGATGCGATTGGCGCCGAAGTTACGGCAACCATCGGAGACCAACGCTTGGTTCGGATTCGCAAAGGGGGTGGCAGCTACCTTTCGACCAGCCAAGAGGCATTAGCCTGGGGGTTAGGCACACATGCTCAAGTGGATCAATTGACCGTTCGTTGGCCCAACGGCGCTGAGTCAACTCTCACTGACGTCAAACCCAACCAATTGATCACGATTGTCGAGCCCGCACCATGATCAGCCGCTTATGCGCTTCGATGCTGTTTGTGTGGCGAATTGTGTGGCGAAAACTGTCTGACCCTCGCTGGTTGGTAGCGGTATTGTTGGTGGCGCTGGTTACGACAGCCTATCTGCAGTATCGTTTTGATCCGTGGCGGCAGTACCAAACGGGATTGAAAGCCCTTGAAAAGAATGACTTGGCCACTGTTCAATTGGTGGCCCGGTCACTTGAGAGTTCTCCCGCTTATTTGTCTCACTTCCTCTACTTAACTGCGGCGGTTGCTTTACGCGAAGGTGATGTAAAAACTGCCTTGAATCGTGCCGTTGCCGCGACAGACAATCCGGATTTGACCATTGAAGCCAACGTGCTGGCTGGCGAAGCCGCCTATCAATTTGGAGCGGCCGGGAACGCCAAACTGCACTGGGAAGAGGCGCTCCGGGCCGATCCAGAATGTGTGACCGCGCATCGTTGGCTAGGCGTGTTGTACTACGATGTGGGTGCCATGAATAAAGCCATGTTGCACCTCAGTACAGTGTCGCGGCTGGCGCCAACGGATCCCCGTGCGGATCGCTTGATGGGCCTCATGAACCGTGATTACGAGCGGCCCGAAACGGCGATTCCTCACTACCAAGAGTCGCTGCGACGTGCGCCTAAACAGCGCGATGCCGATGAAATTCGGCTAGAAATGACGGAATGCCAAATCAAGCTGCGTGAGTTTGCTGAGGGGCTCAAGACACTGGAGAAATGTGCTGACACGCCACGAAAAAAAATCCTGAGCGCGCGATGCATGCTCAATCTCGGCTCGCTCGATGAAGCTCGACTGATTGCGGGCAACATGCTCGCCAGCGAGCGTTCCCGGCTCGATGTGCTGCAGATTAACGCGGAGATCGCCTTGGCGGATGGCAAGCTACCGATGGCCGCCGAACTATTGCAAGCCGCTACTGAAGTTGATCCCTATAACCACGGCATTCGAACTCAGCTTGCTCAAGTCCTGGGGCGCCTTGGCCAGGCAGAAGGGGCTAAAAAGCAGACTGAACGAGCCGAACAGTTGCAAGGCCTGTGGCAGCGGTTCTCTGATTTGCAGATCGAGGCGATCAATCGGTCAACCGATGCACCCGTGCGCTATGAAATCGGCTCGCTCGCCAAGCAACTTGGAAAACCCGAACTAGCGATCAGTTGGTTCAAAGCTGCCTTGGCAATCGATCCCGCGCTGCGCAGTGCCGCAGATGCACTAACTGAAATGGCAGCCGCAAACCCTAACGCGCCAGCCACACCGTGAGTGCCGGACCACCTGAGGAATTTCCATCTCGAAATTCTCCCACCAGCAAATCATCCCGCCCATTATTGTCCAAGTCAGCGACACACATCGCAGCGTGGGTGCAGTCTCCGCGCGTTAGAACGTGCTTGATGTAGTTGCCCACATCATCGCGTTTCCAAATGACTAAGCCCTCGGTCTGCTCCAGCCCTTGCGTTCTGAATACATCTTTGGCGAAGAACGCTCCTGCGACAACCGATCGTTTACCATCGCCATCAAAGTCGCCTAGCAGCGCGCGGTGAGCACCTGGAAGCGCTCCAATCAGATGGGATTCAAAGGGAAAATCTCCTTTGTTTTCCAACCAGCGAACGCCGTGGGAAGGCTTGAGGATGAGACTGTCGAAGGAGTCTCCATTGGTGTAAAGGACATCCACGTTTCCATCGCCGTTGATATCCACTAAGTCGATACCGCTCGAGCCAAAGGCTGGTTCGGGAGCCGCATAGATCAACTTGCTTTGAAACTGACCATGCCCGTCGTTAATCATCGCTTCGATGCGCTCGTGGTGCTGGCTGATGAGCGCTATGAAATCCAGGTGTCCATCCTTGTTGATATCCACAATGGGAATATGAATTGTGCCGGACCGGGGGTCGATCTCGTGCTTGGTCAAACCTTCGACTGGCGTCCCCGTCTCCGCCCGCTTCAGCCAAAAGATCGAACCTGTAGACTGCCAGCCGAACTCAGCCACCAACAAGTCTAACTGCCCATCAGCATTAAAATCTGCAGTCTCTACCGACGAAATACGCCCAACAGAACCTTGCAGCGTAGTAGCGCTAAAATCTCCGGGTGAGTCATCGCGCTGTCGCAGCCAGACGACGCGTCCACGTTTGTGGTCCTCGGGGAGAAACGATCCCAAGTCAGCGACGATCAAGTCGCGGAGGCCATCCGCATCCCAGTCGCACACTCGAACTACTGCCGGGTGACCGACGTTCGCAAGCAATTTTGGGGCTGCAGCCTGTCCAGCATCCGTGAGCGCTGCAAAGTAGACACCGCCACGACTCATTTCCGAGAAGAGGATTCCACGGCCCAGCGGTGCTCCCAGATCAACGACATCGATAAAGGAAACCGCGCTGTTCTTCAGTCCTGGGATCTCGACCGGCAATTGCTCAAAGCGATTCAACCAATGGGAATCGACTTCACCTGGTTTGGGAAGGCTCAGAGTTTCTGGAGCGCGCGACACGAAGTAGTTCTGGGAATCCGTAAAGACGGGGACAGCCAAACTGTTGCGGCCCGATGCGTAGTAGAAATCGTACCCGCGACGCACCTCATGATCCCACGCGCTCTTTGGAAAACTCGCAGGATCGGGCATCGCGTGACAATCGCTGCAAAAGGCCACGATCGCAGCTTCTGTGGCAGGTGTTAGTGCGTGATTGGCAGGGGAACTTGGCGGCGGAACGGGCAGCGAAGAGTTTTTGCAACCAGCCATGAAAACAATAATCGCTGCGATTGTGAATGACTTCAAAAACCGGTGCAAAATGCTACCTACGAGGAGTTTTCCGATCATACAGGGATTGATCATTTCGGGCTTCAAGCTCTTTTAGATTGACTTATTGTCTAGCTTCAGTATAGCTTAACGCACGTAAACGAATATCACGCGACGAGTTACATCGAAATTTGAGTAAACAGACTGTCGTAGCTA
>JAYVHC010000053.1:0-6545 GCA_043771575.1 Planctomycetia bacterium | reverse complement strand
ATATTGGCATGACACCAAGTTCGTTGCACTAAACGGTGTAACCACGGTCGCCACCGAAGCGCAACGTTTCAGTCTCGCTTGGCTGTTCTTAAACCCGGTGACCAACAGCACGGCTGTACAATTCGATCCGAATTCTCGCAGCGGTTGGAACGGCCCGTACATGGCAATTTCGACAGCGGACTCGGCTGCACTCGGTGGACCGAACCTCATCGATGGCTGGAATCAATCGTTGGTGGTTCAGTATGTAAACGCCAGCAGCAGCCTCAAAGATGTTCGCATCGTCTCCGCCGGACCGAATGGCATCATCGATATTCCTTTAAGCACGGCCACGTCGGCTCTAACAACCAGTAGCATCGGAGATGACTTATATGTCGCACTCATGCTGCGCTAAGCCATTTCTACGGCAAGCATTAACGCTCCTGGAATTGGTCGTTGTGCTGGGAATTCTGGCCGTACTATCGACAGTCGCTGTGCGCTCACTCGAACCGATCGCCGATCAAGCCCGTTACGAGTTGACGCAAACAGTGTTGAACGATTTACGCCTGGCAACCGTCGGCGTCACCGTCGGTGCGACTTCGCGCTCGGCCAGCTTCATTGGCGACACCGGCTCATTACCCAGTGACGTCGATGCACTGCTCGTTCGCCCTGTTGCACTAGTCGCGCATTCGCTCCAGTTGTTCGATTCGGACCGCGATGCCATCATCGATGTCTCGCTTTCAAGCGGCTGGAACGGCCCTTATATGCAACTTGGCGTGGGACTTGACGGAGTTCTCGATGGCTGGGGTGCGGAACCGGCTTTGCTGGCAAACTCAGGCAATCTAGACATTGTTTCACTGGGGTCAGATGGTGATTCGCTTGCTCCGGAGGATGGCTATCGAGCCGACTTGACGGTTACTATCCAAGTACGCGATTACACCGGCGACATTATCTGCCGTTTGTTCTCGATCGATGGGTTGAATGGTTCTCGCATCGATCCGAGCCCGACGGGTACTGAGCAACTTGGCGTCCTGTTCTATGGAGTCAATGCGACAGGCGGAACCAGCGGCGCGATCGCCGAACAGATGCTCGTCGTTCCCAATACGGGGACTTTCGAGCACCGCCGGGCGAACACACTCAGCGGAGCATTTGCAGCGCGCGCAATACTGTGGAACGATACTGACAGTGACGACGCGCTCGATGTGGGAGAGTCGATAATCAAGAAGAGCTTCTTGCATTATTCAATGGCACATCCTGCCACCGATGTGCGCATTGAAATGGAGCTCCGTTAATCGGACTGCCAATCATGTTCACACGCTGCCATACAATACTGCTTATCACCAGACAGGTGTTGGCACGTATTGATTTGACTGGCAAAAAGCGGCTGAGCGTCAAGCAAATCTGGACCCAGCCGAGTTGCGATTACGATGCGATCCAATCGGAATTGTCGCGAACTCTCAAACTTGGAACGCGACGTCCCAGTCATGTGACCGTTGTGAGTCCCGAGTTTTGGACCGACGTGCTGAGTGTGCCTGCCGACGTGGCAACTATCGCCAAAGAGAATGAGATCAACCAAGCTCTTGCCCTCGAGGCCGAAGTCGAATCGGGGCTGTCCGCATTTGATTCACGAACGATCGCTCTCAAGATTCACGACCGGGATGAACGCAACGAGGATTGCCAATGCTGCGTAACGCAAGTGGCCAATGCGCAGCTTCGCGAGTTATCGCACACGTTGCGAAGGGCTGGCACACGACTGCATGGCATTGCCCATCCGATAGTGGCGCAGTTAGCAGCGGCCAAGAATTTATCCGTTGAAGGAGTGCAAGAGCTGCTTCGCCCCTGGCGCGAGAAAACTGAATTCACCGAAGCCGCGATGGCAACGCTGGCAACGGATTGGGCTGCATGCCTGACCCTCAATCCCAAGTTTCCAATGCTGATGTTGGCCGAAGCTGACGCGTTATCCAACGCCCAACCCATCGCCTTGTCGGCCTCACTTGCTCTCCTGGCCGCTGGCGGCTGTGGATGGTGGCACTGGCAGTCAGAGCAGTGCCTTGCCGCCTCGACTCAATCGATCGAGCGGCTCGAAAAACAGCATAGTCAACAAGCGGCGACCGAGGCCGCCCTCAAAAATGCAGAGGCTTCCTTAGTCCAGCTTCGTCAAGAAGTGGTCAAAGCACAAAGCGTCCGCCAGAACGTTGAGCGGCAACTGCAACTTGCTGGCGCAACGCACTCACAACACAATCGTCGGTGGTCCGCATTAATCGATGCACTTGCCGAATCGGCGGCGGCAAACTGCTGGGTGCAGAAAATCGAATCGCATTCGATGAAAACTGTGGTTCACGGATTGGCACTGGATCAGGCTGCGGCCAATGGCTTTGCAGGTCGTCTTGAATTGGCGCTCAACGGAAGTGGTTGGAGAACGGCCCCCGCGACCACTGCCGTGTCGCCCCACAACCTGGTTGCGTTTCAGATTGTGTTGAAGGCAAAGTTGAAGCCGGACGAGCCCGTTGTAAATCCAGAAATCTCTTCGAGCAAGCCGGTGCAAATTTCAATCGTTGCATCAACTGATCTCGCGCGGGGGACTGAGCCATGAGCCCGCGTCCATCACTTCGTAAACGAATGTGCTCAATCGGCGGGCCCGCCCTGAGTGTACTGCTGGCCTATAGTTTTGCATTTTATGGTCCGCTACAGCGAACTCTGAAGGCGGAGCGGACAAAGTTGCACAAGATGGAAATTATCGGCGCGCGCCGATCGAACTCTCAATTGCTCGCAGAAAAACTGGCAGAAACGGAAGCTGCCATTCAGTCCCTGAATGAACAACTGAGTGATTCGAGAAAAACTGGATCGCACCTCGTTTCGCGGCGAGCCGATTTACGCCACGAATTCCTGCATTCAACCTCGCCAGCGCTGGTGATGGCCGAAACGCTCGCTCTGCTCAACCGACACGGTTTAGAGTGCAGCAGCAGTTCGCTGGTCGCAGTCCAGGATCATAGCGCCACGTTTTCAGAATCACTCAAGCCAATCGCAATGCTGCTCGGTGGAGCCGCCAGCGATGAAACGGACTCGCTCGATCGACGCGAAATGCGAGTTACTCTGCGTGGTCGCTTTCAGGAAATCCAAAGCGCCTTATGTGAAATGCAAGCCGCCCCGCTTGGTATTTTCACCGTGTCGTTGGAGATGGAAGACTCCGACGTTCACACCGACATTCGCATCTGGATCTTAACCATCGCGGTTTAGGGGCACTCTCATTCATGGCTGCAATCGCCGAACCCAAAGCACAGACTTTGGCAACGTTGGATTTGGACGATGTCCGCATCGATCCGACATGGGCGCTACGCGTCCCTGCGGCCTACGCTCTGCGAAAGCGAGTGTTACCGCTATGCAAACTCGATGACGTAGTGGTTGTGGCTTGCGCCCGCTCAATTGATGCCCAAACACATAAAGCGCTGCGCAGTTATCTGAAGTGCGATTTCACGTTGCTGGAAGTCAGTCTTGAATCGTTGCGTCGCGCGCTCACACGCGTTTACGATAGCCCCTCGATGAATGGCACGGAGCTAAGCGTACGTTCTGGAGAGCCTCGTAGCGACGGCGATGACGCGGTAACGGTTTGTGATGAACTACTGCAAGCCGCGATTCTTCGAGGCGCCTCCGATATTCACTTAGTGCCTAACGCCACTTCACTCGCAGTTCAATTGCGAGTCGACGGGCTGTTGGAACTTTACCGTGAATTGCCGCTTTCGATTCAGCCGCTGGTGCTCAGTCGTCTGAAAGTGCTGGCCGGAATGGATATCGCGGAAAAACGAGCTGCTCAGGACGGTCGAATCACGTCGCAGTTTAGTAGTTCCCGTAACTCGATCGATATTCGCGTCGCGACCTTGCCGACGCGTTATGGCGAACGCATGACCCTGCGATTACTAACATCGCACGCTGCAAAACTCTCGCTGCAAGCGTTGGGTATGCGACCTAAGGATCTGTTTACCTTTAGCTCAGCGACCGCTCGGCCGCACGGATTGGTGCTGCTCACAGGACCAACTGGCAGCGGCAAATCGACAACACTTTACGTCGCAATCGAACAGCTACTCAATACGCGCGGCGGCAATGTAATTACAATCGAAGACCCCATCGAGTACGAAATCCAGGGTGCGTCTCAAGTCGAAGTCGATTCGGCTGACAAAGTCAATTTCTCAAAAGCCCTGCGAAGCGTTCTGCGTCATGATCCGGATGTGGTGATGATCGGCGAGATTCGCGACGCCGAAACAGCCGAAACGGCGGTGAAAGCTTCATTGACCGGGCACTTAGTCTTTAGTACCGTGCACACCAATACGGCCACCGGAGTTGTCACACGACTGAAGGACATGGGCGTTGAGCCGTTTCTGATAGCGGCGACCCTGCGATTGTCAGTCGCTCAGCGGTTAGTGCGCAAGTTATGCTCCCATTGCCGTCGACCACGTGCAATCACTGCCACCGAAGTATTCGCCCTGCGGCAGCCAGCGCTCGAATCTAGTAGCGTGTTCGACGCAGCGGGTTGCGTGATGTGCGCTGGCCGAGGTTATACAGGTCGTGTCGCGTTGTTTGAGATGCTGGAAAGCAGCGAAGCGATGGCGAAGCTGATCGCGGGCGGCGCGAATGAGGATGAACTTTTACAGGACGCAAGATCTCGTAACGTATCGCTGCTGCTTGATGACGGCGTGGCCAAAATCCTCGACGGCACGACCACCGTGGCTGAAGTCACTAACGCTGTAACACTCTGGTGACCATGACGAACTACTCCTACTTGGCCCGAGATCGAACCGGACGAATCGCTCGCGGTGAACTGGCTGCCGATTCAGCGTCCGGACTGAAAACCATCCTACACGCGCAAGGTATGCAACTGATTAGCCTCGAAGCATTACCTGAACCAATTGTTTCGCTGTGGGGTGAGTTAAGCCCACGTCGATGGATGCCAGTTCGCTCCCGCGACGTCGAATTTGCGCTGCGACAGTTGTCCATCATGCTCCGCAGCGGGCTGAATTTGCTCAGCGCGCTGAAGTCCCTGCATGCGCAAACGGAATTGGCTGCGTTCGCGGCGATACTGGAAACCATTCACAAGCGAGTCGCCAAGGGTGCTTCTTTAGCTGTCGCCCTCGAAGAACATCGCGTGTTTCCGCCGATCGTTGTGCAGTTGGTCAGCGTTGGAGAGCAGACTGGAAATCTTGAACATGTGCTTGAGCAATCAGCCAAGTACATGACCCAGCGTCGCACGGCCATTACTGAAGTGAGCGTTGCGCTGACTTACCCAGCCATCGTAGCCATCGCTGCCATTGTGATTGCAGGTTACCTGACTTTCGCCGTTATTCCAGAACTACAAAAGTTCCTAGGCGCGATGGGCCGCAAACTTCCGCGCATGACTCAGTCGCTAGTTGATTTCGCACAATGGTTTCAAATCAACGGTGGGGCCCTTTGCGTGGCGCTGGTTGCACTGGTCGTCGGCCTGATATTTCTTACGAAGTGGCCACCCGGACGTTTATGGATTGATCGGTGGTTGTTGCGTCTTCCCGTGATTGGGAATGTGCTGCGATTATCCGGAACTGCAGCACTGGCAAACTCTCTGTCAGTGATGGTGAGCAGCGGCATTAAGCTCGTCGAAGCGGTTGAAATTGCGCGACGGCTACAAACCAACCGCTTTCTTGCGGGCCTGTTAAAAATCGCTGCGGATTCGATCATGCGAGGCAAGGCCTTGGCGCCCACATTAGCCGCCCGCGAGGGGTTCTCGCCAGTATTATCGAGTATGGTGGCGATCGCCGAGCGGACGGGTCACCTCGATGCAACGCTCAACGAAGTTGCACAGTTCTGCGATACCGAACTCAAATCCAAAATCAAACGGATGAGCCAACTCGTTGAACCCGCGGTCATTGTCGTCGCAGGTGGCATCGTGGGCTACGTATACATCGCGTTCTTTATGGCGCTGATGAGCGCTGGAGGCAATTTTAAATGAGGTCTATGATTTCCTTTCTCGTGGTAACGCTAGGCAATTTCAGTTTCGCGCAAGACCCTACCGTCCCGAGTGCTCAGATACTTGAACGTATATATCGCGATCAACCAGCTGCCATCGCAGCGTTGCCATCCACCAGCCCAGTGGTCCAAGAGCGATTGTCGCCACCTGTGCTCAAACTGAAAGCGATGGTGATGATCGACAGCGATCACGGTACTGCCTTGATCGAAGTAGACGGCCGACGAGTACGTTTGCGACTCGCGCGACCAGCCAACGACCAACTTGCTGCACCTGAGCCGTCTGCCCCTAACGCCTTAGACGGCGTGGTCATCCAAGGATTGACTTACCATGTTCAGGACTTTTCGGCTCGCTCAGTCCTGTTAACCAACCACAGTCAAACACTACTGATACAGTGACAGTGCTCTGTCAAGATTAGATTTTGGGGTGGCACGTCCCTGAGGCTTTGCGAAGGGCGTGGCGAATAAAGCTCAAATCGCGTCCTTCGAGACTCAGGGACGTGCCACCCTAAATCATCAACCCCAATTTTTTATCTGGACAAAGCACTGGCGGCTACCTTAAGGCAATTCGCGTAACCGAA
>JAYVHC010000052.1:0-3935 GCA_043771575.1 Planctomycetia bacterium | reverse complement strand
CTGCTGGTCGATCGACATAAGCACCTTTCGCCCGATGCCGCCAGGCGTTTACATGCAATTGAAGAGTACAGCCAAATCGGTGCTGGATTTGGCATCGCCATGCGCGACTTGGAGATTCGCGGTGCTGGCAATTTGCTGGGCACACAGCAAAGCGGTCACATCGCGGCGGTTGGCTATGAATTGTATTGCCAGTTGCTCGGCAATGCCGTGCGCGAATTGACGCATCAACCACCGAAATTGGCGATCGAAGTCGAGATCGATTTGCCCGTAAAAGCCTATTTGCCGAACGAGTACGTACCCGAATTGCGGCAACGTATCGATATCTATCGCCGGCTTAGCCGTTTGACCGACATCAGCGAACTCGATGACATGAAAGCCGAGCTCGCCGATCGCTTTGGACGTTTGCCGCGCCCTGTAAAGTGCTTGCTGGAAGTTGCTGAGCTAAAGATCGACGCGTCGATTTGGTTCGTCAAAGCCATGCAGATTGAAGATAATTACATCGTGCTCACTTACACCAACAAGCAGCGCATTGAGCACCTCGCCAAACTGCACGACCGCCGCTTGCGCGTCGTCGATTCGCAAAAAGCTTATTGGGTCACGCAGCCCAAACACGGCAAAGTCGACTGGATGCGCGAAGCCAAAGAACTCTTCCGATCCAATTGAGTGACTTGCGACCAGGAACATGCGTTCTTTGAGTTGGTGGGTTGCTCCTGCCGGGTGCGACCATCGCTGAGGCACGCACAACCTGGGTGGCTTAGGCCATCCTTATGAACGCCGTCAACGTCTGTATTGGGTGAACCGCTGGGTAAAACCTTGTGACGGACAGGTTTGACGCATATCGGCAATTCTGAACAGTGTCGTTTGACTTGTCGAAAAGCTTCAAAAGCCACCCCCAAAGGTGGGGCGCAATAATCTGTCTCTCAGGAACTCAATTCGTTGGGTTGCTCAGGAGCCGTGACTACCTGCTTGTGTCTAAATCGTCTCCATACAATCCATGCTGCGACTGTACCCAAAGCAGAGTAGAGCATCCAACGCCCGTCTCCCGGATCGGGAGTGTGGAATGTAACAGTCGCAATCAATCCAGCTTGATTCAGATTGGTCACCAGCGCCTTCGCTAACTTGCGATGCTTGACGGTACGGTGACTACTCGACCCATCCACAATCCCTATCACAAGCGGTATTCCGTCTGGGTATACAGTCAGCCAAATTGGTTTGTCGTCGTTATTGCTGGGCAAACCGATATAGCAAACTTGCGATTTTTGTCCTTCGGTCTCTTTGAGTCCAAACTGGGTTACGGTATTTCCGATAATTAAAAGTACGTCTTCGATACTCACTTGCTTTGTTGCACGAAGATCGGATGGGAGTTGCACGATTATTTCTGTCCGAGGAACTGTGCTACATCCAACTACGAACATCATCAGTATCAAGCTGAGTGAAGCCAGTTGAATCATCGCGTCAAGCGACGGTATTACTTTGTGCAACATGTGAGTACCATTTCCTCTTCTGGACTAAGCCCTCGTCAGCTGAGCGTCAACTACCCCAACAAGCAGCGCATCGATCTCATTGAGCTTCAGATAGTAAATGGAAACTAAACTAGTATTGTGATCAAGCATTTTATTGTACAGTTCGATCGGGTGAGTCCATGGTGCGCGAGTTAGTTTAGTTCACTCGCTTGCGCTTCGTGCTTGTAACTGCATCAACTCGCAACCAAGGTTAACTTGTATTTGCGACACGAGTTAATGCTTCCCTATCCATCCCGAAAGGGATTACAGACATTAGCCGGGGGTTGCCGCGAAGCGGCGCACCCCCGGAGAACGAAAAGGACAAGCGAATGACCCTGTAGGGGTCAAAGATTCTTCGAACCTCGTCAGGACCGGAGCGCACCGCACGCATCTTTCTCCGGTGGTGTCGCTCCGCTCAACCACCGGCTATTGTCTGCAGATGCAGGTTTCGTGCGCTACGCGTCGTGCCAACCTGGTGGAAGCTTGATTTGGTTGGGCTGGGGATCAAGCTGCTCGTCTTCGTCGCTACGGTCTGCCTTGATGGCATTTTCTTCGGAGAGCCAACGGCCCAGATCGATAAGCTGGCAACGTTCGCAGCAAAATGGCATGAACTTGGAATCAGAACTCGGTCTGACGGTTTGGTCGCAAGTTGGGCAACGGGGTAGAAAAGGTAAATCGGTCATGTTTATCGATTTTTTTGTTGGAGTCTTAATTTGATCGGCAGGATCACCTATTGCTTTGGTAGGGTGGGTTGAGGAACGAAACCCACCCAATGACTAGGACCATCGTAAACAACTGTGCCGGGACCGCCAGCGGTATCCCAGTCGGCAAGCTGGAAGCTAACAGCTAGTAGGCAAGCGCGAAAGCTTACCCCACTAATTGTCTTCGAATGCTTGGAGATGCAAGCGCGCAGGCGGCGATGATGAACGCGATCGACATCCCGGCTAGCACATCGCTGGGGTAATGGGCACCGCTTTCAATGCGCTGCACGCAAGCCAGTACCGCCAACATACCAAAGATCCACCAGCCTCGCAAAAAAACTAAACTCAGACCGATGGCGAGTCCCCAAGCGGTGGCTGCGTGGCCGGAAGGAAAGCTGCGTTGGCGCGCATCCCAGAAACTGCGTTCGACGGCCTCGGCCGTTTGGCTGGTTGTTTCATTGTAGCCGAACACTTGCAGACCTTCGGCATGTGGGCGGATGCGTACAACTGTCGCTTTCAAGACGTTTGCTGTAAGTCCGCTAATGGCCGTGATAAGGATGGCGATGATTACAGCTCGGCGACGGTTGACAGCGATGACGAAAACGGATGACAGAATAAAAGCGACTCCCAATCCGTGCGCAAAGGCTTCGCTGAGTGCAATCGCCTTTTGCAGATCACCTGGAAGTTTGATTTGCCTCAAAAAAACCGACGCAGGACGATCGAACCGCATAGCGAGAGGAGAAGCAACGCCAGCCAGAACGGCGGCGAGCAGAAATGCGGGCACTGGTCTCGCAAACCACCCGCTAGCGGACGAATGCTGCCCAGCGAGGTCAGAGTACGTTTTCTTGGACGAACTTGAGGATGAGGGCATGAACCAGGCCAAAGTGGGGTAAGCATCCTGCTTGCCAGCGATATCATATGCAAACGCAAATTGAAGCGATCGCAAGCTGGCAGCTTACTCCACTTTAGCAACAATGCCGCCTATGGGCGACCTCAACTGTGCGGCCGCAGGACACGGCAATTCGCGAATGTGTTATCCTCTTAAGCTTTGCTAGCTAACCGAATTTGTTCGAACGCGTGGCGGTTACTTCGAATCATCACGCGTGGAGAAGTGCATGCCAGGGAAATACCGTTGGGCTTCAGTGGGCGACGTCAATTCGTTCTTCGGATTGATGTTGGACAACATCGCGGGTCTGTTTCTGCTCGTCAGTTTACTTAGTCAGGTTTTTCAGTTTCCTGTCGAGTTTGTGTTGCGGTATATGGTTCCAGGGACAGCCATCGGCGTGCTGATCGGCGACTTGGCGTTCTTCCTGCTGGCCTTGCAGTTAGCGAAGAAGACTGGCAGCACGACGGTTACTGCCATGCCTCTTGGGCTCGATACTCCCAGCACGTTTGGCATGATTTTCTTTGTGCTGGGTCCAGCCTATCAGCTTGCGCTGAAGGGGGGCATGGAGGCACATGCCGCTGCGATGCATGCGTGGCAGATCGGTATTTGTTGCATCTTTATCAGCGGTATTTTCAAACTGATCTGTTCGTTTGGCAGTGATTGGATTCGACGCTCCATACCGCGGGCGGGTCTGCTCGGTTCGTTGGCGGCCATTGCGCTAGTGATTATTAGTTTTCTTCCGCTACTTGAAATCCTGCACTATCCGATGGTAGGGTTGATTGCGATGTCGATCATTTTGACCGCGCTCGTCGGTCGAGTACCGTTGCCGTTCAAGTTACCGGGTGC
>JAYVHC010000051.1:0-2542 GCA_043771575.1 Planctomycetia bacterium | reverse complement strand
AGCTTTTTCGGCCGCGAGATCGGCCCCAAGTGCTTGTGGACGCAAAATGGCCGCCCAATAAAGCTCCGCAGGAGCCTCGCTCTCCCGTTATGATGGATCGCACTATATAAAGATGTTTAGAGCGGTGGCGTCGCCCTCCCGTTACAGCTACGGGTCAAAGTTGGATTTTGGTTAAAGCCCAGCCCAGTTAAAGCCCAGCCCCTTGGGATCATCGGGCTGGGCTAGGTAAACGGACGATAGCCAAGGCTATTTCGGCACCTTCGCAGTGCTATCCTTACTGTAGTCGCTCTTCTGACCGGAGCCGCGATAGGATTGTTGAGTGGCGTCGAGATTCTGCTGCTCACGCATTCCCTTACGATTCAAGGCCCAGTTCTTTGAGTCCAATTGTTCGGCCTGCATTCCATTAAGTTTGCAGCGCAACTCCAGTTCGGGCACACCCAGCGCTCGGTAGTTGGTTCCCAAGTAGTCCGCGTTGAACTTCAGCAGCTTCCTGGCCTCTTCCACTTCACCTGCGTCGCGCAGCTCAGTTGCTCGACGGTTGCGTTCATTGGCGATCTGAATCACACATGCTGCGAGAACTTCCCTGTTGACCTCCTTTTCGGCAATTTCGATGGAATCGGTGTATTTGACTTCGACCGAGCTGCTGAGTTTGTCCTTGGTTTCGGTCGCCATGTTCATGTATTCAACTGCGACATTGGCAACCGCAGTGCTCGACTGGGCTTTCCCAGTGGTCAATTCGAACTCGACGACAAAGTAACGCTCTTGACCGGAATACAATTGGCCCAGTTCGATCGTGACCTGCTGGCCAGTGATATCGGCTGGGTAGTTGAGCACTTTGATCGGTCGCACCCCTTCAGCCATCTGCGCTTTGATAACGATTTTCTGAGCCACTACGCTGAGCACATCGTCGAATTCGTTTTGAAAAACCTGGACTAAGTTCTCCGCGTCTTCGATGAACACGTGGTTACCGCTGCTAGCCATCGCGAGGCGCGTCATCAGGTCTTCGTTGTAACCTAAGCCCAAACCCATGGTCGAAACGCTAATACCCTCTTTGATCAGCGAAGCGCCGAGTTCCTCGAGTTCGCTTGGCGCGGAAGGGCCGACATTGGCCAGACCATCCGAAAGCAGAATGACACGATTCACACGTTTATCTTCTTTAAATTTGCGAACCTCGGCGGCACCTTTGCTTACGCCTGCAAACAGAGCGGTGTTTCCGCCCGCTTGAATCGCGCGAATCATCGCCTTAATCCCTTGTCGATCGGACGCTTTGGTAGCCGGCACAACCACATTAACCGACGAATCGTAAGAGATCACGGATACGATGTCGGTGTCGCGCAAGCGGTCGATCGCTTGTACGGCTGCCCGTCGAGCCTGCTCGATCTTGTCGCCTTGCATCGAACCGGATTTGTCGATCACAATGGCGACATTGACCGGCATCCGCTCACGCTCTTTGTTCAACTCGAACCCAGTGAGTGCGATGCGCATGTGATTTTCAACTTTGCCTCCGTCGCCAACCGCCATCGTGGGCTTGGCTAGCCCCACATCCAACTTAATCTGCTTGGCAAACGCGGTAGCACCAATCATGCTGAGCACAGCGACCCAGCCCAAACAAGGCTGCAATTTCATCTCATGTCTCCTTTTCGAATGCAATGTCTGCGGAAATCAATCCTCACCTATGATTTAACGCTTTTCAGAGCTGGGAGAGTTTCGGAAAGCGCAAGCGTTTTGTAAAACTCTTGTAAAATTACAACCCAGAACGATTGGGGACAATCGTTCTCCACTGGTGCCCGACCTCATTCCGCTTATTAATGCGAGCAATTCCATGAAGCTTTTTCTAACATTCACCTGTGCAGTCTTGTTGTGCATGGCGCCCAGTTTCACCGCAACCAATCACACAGCTTGCGCCCAAGCACCTAAGCATAGCTTTCTAACAGCGGATTCATCCAAAGGCCGGATCGCGATCATCGATGAACAGGGCAAAACAGAGTGGGAAATGAAAATTGGCCCGCTGCACGATTTGCATCTGCTCAGTAGTGGCAACGTGCTCCTGCAAACGAACTGGACAAAGATCGTTGAAATCGACCCGAAGTCGAACAAGGTGGTTTGGGAATACGATTCGGCAACCGCCAATGGCAACGCTGGTAAGCAGTTGGAAGTACACGCTTTTCAGCGACTCGACAACGGCCTGACGATGATCGCCGAAAGCGGAGTGAGCCGCATTATTGAGGTCGATAGAAGCGGCAAGATCGTCCGCGAAATGCCTTTGAAAGTCGCCGCACCGCATCCCCATCGCGATACGCGTTTGGTCCGCAAACTCGCCTCCGGCAACTACCTGGTCTGCCATGAAGGCGACGGTCTGGTGCGCGAGTACAAACCCAACGGCAAAACTGCTTGGGAGTTCGCGGTGCCGCTGTTTGACAAGAAACCTGCCCCTGGTCACGGCGTCGAGGCCTTTGGCAATCAGTGCTTTGCGGCGCTGCGTCTGCCGAGTGGCAACACGCTTATTTCCACCGGCAATGGTCACGCGGTCATCGAAGTCACG
>JAYVHC010000050.1:0-3260 GCA_043771575.1 Planctomycetia bacterium | reverse complement strand
GCCGATCGCTGGCAAAACGAGTTGCCGTTGCGATAACCAAAAACAAGGAATTTTTCCAAGAGAATCGGTTTTCGATCGCAAGCGATAGGCTGGATGAATATGCCCGCAAAGCAGTAGATCGGATCCGTTGCTTGGTGCCTCGGGAATATGCGAGATACCAATGCGGCCTAGTTGCGTTCCGGATTCGACAACCTCTATCGGCCAATGCTCTGGTAATTTGCTAAGGCCACTATCGTGATTCCCTAGAACCAGCGTAAAGCGAAGCGGAGCGTGTTGTTCAAAAAACGTGTCGAGTGCTTCTCGTACATCCTTTGACACGGATGAGCGAGCATGAAACATGTCTCCTAGCAAAACCAACCGGGTCGCATGGCATTCCGCTACCATCCCAGCGATCGTAGCCAAAGTACCAGATGTACTGCCCCGCGGTACAGCAACTCCCTGAAGCCGAAACGTGGCCTCCTTGCCAAAGTGCGTATCGGCGATGAACAGAGTACTTTGCTCCGGCCAGTAGAGTCCGCGTTTCGCCAGTAGCTGAAACGTCATTCCTTCGATCGATACAGTCGTTGCGGTCGCGGTCATTCTGTTGCGGTCATTCTGTCACTAGCCGATATCCGATCCCTTGTTCGGTGAGTAAGTGTTGAGGTCGAGCGGAATCATACTCGATCTTTCGACGGAGGTTTGCCATATAAACCCGAAGGTAGTGGGTTTCACGAACGCCGTGTGGGCCCCAGACTTCTTTTAACAGAAAATTGTGAGTTAGCACTTTTCCGGATTGCCGCGCCATCGTCGTCCCGTTGAGAACGTTCAAGGGTGGAATCAAAATGACGAGTGCCGCCATCTTCATTTCGTAGGCTTGAAGGGCGGATCGTTCGGGCTTTGTGGCTACTAGACAGCGGGAGGCACTGGATTCGCGAGGCTCAGCAGAAGCGGCAGAAGCAACGTGGAGATATTTTTTTATCGAGAAATCAACTTCAATAAATCGCCGATGGTTCGGTGGGCTTCCATTGGGTGCCTAAGCGGTTGATGCGTCATTAATTGGTAGTGGTTCTTGCGTCCCACTTTCTCGCGGCGGATGAAGCCTTCGTTCTCAAGATCTTGCACGATCCGTTGCACCCCACGCTCAGTGATACCGACTTTCAACGCCACTTCGCGAAGTACCAAGTCAGGATTTGCATGTAAGGCGATTAGCACGTGCGCATGGTTGGATAGAAACGTCCAACGATTCGTAGGGACGTCCATGCTTGCCGGAACTTCTTTACCGGTTGGCGTCGTGTGAGCGTTTGATTGGGACATTTTTGTGATCCCGATTATTGGGTTTGATAAGACGTTTGCAGCTTGGACAGAAATCCCCTCGCTCAAAAATCGGGGCATCGCTCACAACATGGGCCGAAAACCGTGGGCTAGTGCCCTGCGACTAATCCGCCGGAACGCGTTAGCGCCCGGTTCAGCCCGACTTACGATCGATGCTCAAAAATCCGCTACCGGCATTCAAGTATAGGATCTGATTTACGAAAGTAAATTCACGAAATAAGATTCGCCCAAACAGAGTTGTTTTCCCATGTTTTTCGCTTTTCGCACTTTATCCTTCAGAACACACGTCAAATATGACGAACTGCAATTGACGACATAAATGTCGTGTGTTCAAAATCGCGTACGGACTAAGAAAGATCACAACAAGCTCGGACCAACCCTTCGTGGGTTGAGCCAACACGGAATCTCGACCTCACGACAAGCGGACATGGCTGAGGGGATGCTGCGAAACCTTGGTCTCACGAAAGGACTTCGCGCGACTAGTTGTCCTCTGCGGTCATGCCTGCCAAACGGACATCAATCCGCTTGCAGCCGGATTGGACTGCGGTGCTTGTGGCGGCCATTCGGGTGAACCGAATGCACGATTCGCGGCGCTACTTTTGAACCAGCCCACTATTCGTCAAGCGTTGGCGGAACGTGGTATTGAAATTCCAGCTGACACGCATTTCCTCGGCGCGTTACACAACACCACGACCGACGCCATCAGTTTCTTGGACGTTGATGACGTGCCTTCCGAACTGCGTGGGGCGTTACAGGAGTTGAGAGTGAGTTGCGAGGCAGCAACAAAACAAACGCAGATAGAACGATTGCCGATCGTTGCCGGTACTTCATTGAATGACTTGCTCAATCGAGCCAGCGACTGGTCGGAAGTGCGTCCGGAATGGGGACTAGCTGGTAACGCCGCACTTGCTAGCGATTGAAGCTGGTGAGATACATCGCTACACTGCAGGCGGAAACTGGGAACAGGTAACGGGGTTCATGCCACCACCCGTACACGCATACGAATCAAAAACTCGCACCTTGTGAATTCACTGTTTTAGCTCGCTTCAAAACCACCCCTCAACCAAAATTGCAACTGTGGAACACATCAAGAACCCCGAGCTACGTAGCGAAATCCGTTATCTGGGAACAATCTTAGGCGATACGATTCGCGAACTTGAGGGCCAGGAGGCGTTTCAAGTTGTTGAGGAACTGCGCAAGCTAGCCTGGGATCGCAGGACGGGTGCAGAAAATGCCGAGCAACGGATGATCGATCGGATTGCGAGCTTGAGCCTCGAGCAGTTGTTTGTCACGACGCGAGTCTTCACGGTCTTCTTGGATTTATTGAATATGGCCGAAGACCGCAGGCGAGTACGCGTACTCGGCGACCGCGCACGCGGCGTTTATCCGCAGCCTCGCAACGAGTCCATTCGCGATGCAATTCTGCAACTGCATCACTCTGGGAAGACCGCCGAGGAAATCCAAAAGCTGATCGATGAGCTCCATATTGAACTTGTCTTCACTGCCCATCCGACCGACGCGAAACGTCGATCGGTGCGTAGCAAATTGACGGCCATACGCGGACTGCTAACCCTACTGGATCACGATCCCTACCCTGAGGCACGCGACCGGGCGGAGCAGGAGATTCGCGTCGAAATCGCAAAACTTTGGCAAACCGACTTCATTCGCCCATGGCGCCCCACAGTGATGCAAGAAGTATCGCGTGGTCTTTCGATCAAACCGGTACTTTGGGATGAAATCCCGATAATTACCGACGAATTTCGACGCGGGATTATCGAAAATTATGGCGATGCGGTGAAGTTAAAACGACCCTATTTGACTTTTGGTTCATGGATTGGCGGCGATCGTGACGGACATCCCGGAGTAACCGCCGATGTGACTCGCGAGACCGTGACTTGGTTGCGAAGCGAAGCACTCACGTTTCATCTGAAGACTTGCGATACGTGGTT
>JAYVHC010000049.1:0-4781 GCA_043771575.1 Planctomycetia bacterium | reverse complement strand
ATTTCGATATCAAAACCAGGCACCATGCGTTGCACGAAAGTTGGCGGTGGTGGCGACTTTTCCAATGGAAAGCACGTCCCGCCAACTTCGTGAACGCGGCCGTTCTGCCACAAGAATACATGCCTGACGTAACGTGGGTCCTTGAGCCCGACATCTTTCCTGAAACACACGAACCGATCCGGAAAGCGATCCGTGATCGTGGGCATCGGCTCTCTTGACTGGTCGGACGCTTGGTGGTCTGACGGCGTGCCGTCGCGTGTTCCCAATTCGTCCGTCGTGTTTCACGGCTCGCTAGGTAACGCTGCCCGAATCACAAGTGAACTCCGCTGGAGTCCGGGCTCGTTTTGCCCGGTGCAATCATTTCATTGCTCTTCGTGGTACGAATCCGCTCGACGATGGCTCGTGCACACTGATTGGATCATATGCCCCGCCAATGAACTGGTCGCAAACGCTCCCACGATTGCAAAACAGCTTGGCGCAACTGATCGCCTTTTTGTGCGCCCCGACAGCCCGCTCAAACCATTCAGTGGACGCATTGTCGATATTGCCACGCTGACACTGGCCAAGCTTGATCACGGCTTCTACTACGACGATGATTCGATAACGATTGTTGCAGCGCCGATTCAGCAAATCGGCAACGAATGGCGTTTCGTGGTCGTCAACCGTTCGGTCATCACCGGCTCTGCGTACGATCCGAAAACTCGAAAACCGGTGATCGTACCACTGGATTCGGCGGCAGCGGCATTTGCGGCAAAGGTAGCATCGGAACTTCCGGAACCCGAAATCGTCTATGTGCTTGATGTTTGCGAATGCGATGATCTGCTGCGTCTTTTGGAAATGAATCCGTTTGGCGGTGCTGATCTTTACGCGTGCGATGCGCATGCGATAATCGACAGCGTGTCGGCAATCGCTGCTGCAGCGTAGAAGTGGCAGAACAAACCGTTGCACACGGAGCCGCGGGCCGCGCGGGTTCTGAAATCAACGTCGTTCGCCGCGGCCCGGTGAACGGTGCCGTTGAACTTAATCGTTGCGCTCGGGAGTAGCGTCACGCATCCTGCGTGGAAGAGGGAGTTGGCTTCCTGCCAACGGCATCAACGACTCGAACTGGTTCTTCTTCTCTTGCACGGATTACTCACTCGGCGCTGAAGACTCTCTCTCGGCGCAGCCGAATGCGGCTGGGCATGCTGTCTCCACACAGTCGGTCTTTCAAAAGTTTTGGATCGGCTTCGCCGGCTTTCTCTTTGCCATTCTTTTGTCGCTGCCGCGGGCTCGAATGCCAACAAGTAGCCGTGAAGAACCGATCACAAGCAACGATTCTAACGCTCGGCATTCTCGATCGTTTGACGATTAAAACGATTAAATCGCTTGCGCGTACTGCCACGCGGAACTTAACTGGAGTGATGCCGCGTGCTTCTATGTGGCTTCGCATCCAAGTAAAACCATCGAGAGAGAACTTCATGACTCCCCACGAAAGACGACCTTGTCCGCTGACCATTCGACTGGCTCAGGACCTTAAGATTCGCAATATGGCTGAGCGAACTATCGACGCGTACACTTACCACGCGGGAAAGTTCGCTGACTTTATTTATTAATAAACCGCTCGACTGCGTAACCCCGGAAGACGTTAGATCCTTCCAACTGCATCTCATTGAAGAGCGAAAACTAGCCTACAGCAGCTTCAACCAAGCGGTTTGCGCGCTACGGTTTCTCTACACTCATACAATCCGTGTCCCCTGGCCGGTCACCATGGTGCCGTTCGGGAAACGTCCCAAGACGCTGCCCGTCGTGCTCGGTCGACAAGAAGTCGACGACCTGCTGCGATGCACCAAGAACCTCAAGCAGCGAACCGTCCTGACCACTCTCTACGCAACCGGAATGAGATTCTCGGAAGCGGCGAACTTGACAATCGCCGACATCGACTCCAAGCGGACGCAGATCCGCATCACGCACGGCAAGGGATCGAAGCAGCGACAAGTTCCACTCTCGCCAAGATTGTTAAGCGAACTACGGGATTGCTGGAAGCAGTACAAATCCACTTCACTGCTCTTTCACGGCAAGACGGCAGACAAGATTTACTGCGACACGTCTATTCAGAAAGCCATGAAGGAATCAGCAAGAATATTTCGCCTCACACGTTGCGTCACAGCTATGCGACGGGACTACTCGAAGCGGGCGTGGATCTGCTGACCATCAGTCGACTGCTGGGGCATGCGAGCTTTGCAACCACGATGATCTACCTGCACTGTCGCCGAGAGCATCTGCACAGCGTGCCCAGTCCACTGGATTGGTTGCCAGTGAAACAACTGCCGACTTGTCAACCACCAGCGGAGAATCCTCAGCCGCCACAGGGCAATCAACCACAGCCGGAGATCCAACAGAAGCCCGAGAACCAGTAGTCGCCAAGCTAAGCATTGCTCAGATTCTGCGTAGCCAGTGTGCTGCTTATGTGAAGCAGTACACTGGTCGCGGTGCATGCTTTCAAGTGCAGAGTGTTTTAGCCAAGTTGTCGCTTTGTCGCACGCGAGCCTTGGGTGGCAAGACCTATCAGTGTGATGACTGCGGCGAAGTCACTGAAGTGTTTCATTCGTGCGGCGATCGTCATTGCCCGCAATGCAGCGGCTGCAAACGTTACGACTTCGCCGCCCGAGCAGAGCAGCTAATTCTCGAAGGTGTGACCTACTATCAAGTTGTCTTCACGTTGCCGGGCCAGTTGTCAGAGATGGCTCTAGCGAACCGCGAAGCGATGGCTGACTTGCTGTTCGAGTCGGCTGCTGCGAGTCTCCGCAAGACAATTCGCCGCGAGCAGGATTACGATCCAGCTGCGATGATGGTACTGCACACTTGGAATCAGCAACTTCATTCGCACTGGCACGTTCATGCACTGGTACCTGGTGGCGGCCCAGGTCTAAGCAAAGATGGCTTAAGTCAAGACCAGTGGAAGTCGGCTCAGTCGCCACCCGGTGCATTGAACAGTGATGATCATTACTTAGTCGATGCGATCAGCTTGCGTGAAGCGTTTCGCAGAGCTGCCCTCTCACGACTACGGCGGTTGCATGCGAACGGCGAGCTGAAGCTGGGCGGCAAGTTCGAACACTTGAACGACGCATCGGCATGGAAGAAGTTCTGCGACGAGCTGGCCAAGTTGGACTGGGTGAGCTTCATCCAGCCACCGCCGACCAAGAGCTCGACAGCGGAGCAGGTGGTCCGGCACTTGACGCTTTATCTGACCGGCGGTCCGATTAGCGACAGCCGGATCGTCGCTGCGGATGCCCAATCCAGGTCACAATTCTGCATGCTGCATCGAAAGTTTCTCACCGACCGACGTTGATTTTGAAGGCTTCGACATGGATCAATGGGTCGCAATCGACTTCAACGAAACCAACCCGACTCCGGGAGCAATGTGTTTTGGCGGTGTCGTCAATATTAAGTCACCCGATAACGTATGCACGATCTTTTTCCCTGGGGCTTCATTCGCCATACGATAAGGGGATAACATTTGGTCCGGGGAAAACCAACGTCTCAATCAGTTGGGATGCAGCCTTTGTCTTCCGGCAAAGGCGGTAACAACCTAGCCCAAGGCAGAGCGTGAGCGCCGCCCTGGGAATTGTGCGCGATGAGAAAGCCGACCTGAAATGGCACGATAAGCGGCGATTGACGTTCACCTTGGTACGTAAGGCCCTCCGCAAACGATCAAACGCTTCGAAAAGCACATGGTTACCGTAATTGATGTTGCGGTTCGAATAATGACTTCCGAAATGGCAGCATAAGACGCTCACCGCCAATCCTTTTGCGACAGAGACCCCGGGTTACGCTTTGCTCGCTTGATGCTCGCAGCGCTCACCCGGGGCTAACGATCTGACGCGACAACCAATGTTGTAACAAGCCCCGATTATCGGGGCTTAGGACAAAAGGGTTTGGTCCGGTGTAACCGTTATCACAGAATTCCATCTCGGGTGCGATCTGCAATTGATCATTGATGAAGCTGTCTTGCAGAGCTCATCTAAAGGGAGCTTCGCTGGCCTCTTTTCAGCATTACATTTAGTTTACTTTTAAACTCTGACGATGATGCTGGTTATCCGACTTGCGCTTTTTAAACCGGCAATCATGCTTGACTTTCGAGCTCAAACTTCTTGAACTCGTTTGACAATCATTGATCAGGGAAACTCACGATGACTCCGTACACCAAACGCGTCTACGCTGCTACCAAGCGCATGGCTGAAGACAGGCTGATTCGCAACATGGCAATCACCACAATCGATTCTTACACCTATCACGTCGACCGAATTGCCAAATACTTTGGGGAACAACCCGACTCGGAGCGCATGCAACTGAGGATCATTCAGGCCAAAGGTCACAAGGACCGCTACGTGCCGCTCTCGCCGCGACTCTTGCAGGAACTAAGCGACTTGGCAAACTTAACCTCTTCGTGGGTCGGCGGGCGTCGAACTATGCCCAATCGATTACCCTTCTCGTCAACCAACTCAACTTGCCCATCCGACTGCCGAATTTGGTCAGCCACGTCCGCTTGCGCTGTGATTCGAATCATTATTGCCCAAGCTTTCGATTTCGCCCGCGATGGCAAAGGCAATTTCCATCGCTTGTTCGTAATTCAGGCGAGGATCGCACGTCGTATTATAAGCGGTGTGGAGATCATCTTCCGTCAGACCGCTGGAACCGCCGATGCATTCGGTGACGTTTTCGCCAGTCAGTTCGAGATGCACGCCGTTGAGCCGCGAACCACAACTGCGGTGAATGGCGAATGCAGAACGCAGTTCGCTGAG
>JAYVHC010000048.1:0-1945 GCA_043771575.1 Planctomycetia bacterium | reverse complement strand
TCGCGGCATAGTTCTTCGCGAGCATCAATCATGCGCACGCTTTTAGCACCAGCTTTGATCGCTTTGTCATGCATCTGCTTACGATCTTCGCCTGGTTGGCCAAGGTCGACGTACACGGCGTGCACTTCATGGCCGCGCTCGATCAACCAGCCCAACATGGTCGAAGTATCTAGACCTCCCGAATAAGCCAAAACTGAGACCGGCATGCTCAAAAACCTTTTGCAAATGCACCCTTTACTCTGACTGAGACAACTTTTAGAAATTGTCGACAAAGCTGGCAGGTTGGCAACGGGACTGAAAATCGGAGGAAACCATTTGTACAATGGCGATATTCGTGGCCGACACTGCCTGCCTTTTAGTGGGTCGCTACTGCCGGATGCAATCGGTCACGTTCGGCAAGCGTGACCCACCCAAAACAATAGTTGCCAGATATTCGGTGCGATTCAAGAAAATCTAGAATTCTCCTTCGAGGGTAATTGGATGGATAGCGACTCTCAAATTGAAATCGAAGCGTGGATCGCTCAAGCAAAACGCGGTTCGATCGGGTGGAGCGAACTGGCGGAACGGTTGCTGGCGCTGGAGTATCCTCGTGCGCAGCAGCACCAGCCTGACGTGGATCGCGCGCGACGATGCGGTTTTGGCGAAGTGATTTTTGGTGCGAGTAAATCTCCCGCGTCGATCACGCAAATCGCCAAACGCCTGCTGTCGGCCGGCCAAGCGGAAGTGCTCGTCACGCGCACGAATACCGAGCAGGCGCGCTGGCAGTTCGGTCATTTCTCAAATTGTCGATACGATGCGATCGGACGCACATTGCGAATTGCGAATTCGGTGATTGCCATCGTACAACCCCTCCCCTGCCCTGCCCCGTTGCCGATCACCGTCGTGACAGCGGGAAGTACGGACTTGCCCGTCGCTCGCGAAGCAATTGAAACGTTGCGCTGGATGGGTGTCGACGCGGAACTAGTTTGCGATGTCGGTGTCGCCGGTCCTTATCGTTTGCTTGGACACCTTGCGCGCCTGCGCAAGAGTGCTGCCTTGGTAGTCGTAGCTGGTATGGAGGGCGCGCTGGCAAGCGTAATCGGTGGATTGGTCCCCTGCCCTATCATTGCGGTACCTACCAGCGTTGGTTATGGAGCGAATTTTGAGGGCATCACTACGCTCCTAAGTATGATGAGCAGTTGTGCTGCGGGCGTCACCGTGGTCAATATTGACGCGGGCTTCAAAGGCGGCTACGTAGCAGGCTTAATCGCCCACCAACACTCGCGTTAATTCGGTTCGTATGGTGGGTTGAGGAACGAAACCCACCAAGATTACTTGTTTGATTACATGTCTGTTGTTGATTGGTGGGTCTCGTTCCTCGACCCACCCTACGGTTTGAGCGGAAATCGCAGCTCACCGCCGCTCGTGTCCTACAAAAGCTTTACAGTCGCCTGTCGCGCAGCTAAATTGCTTCTAAACTGAAATTCGGTAAAGGCTTACGGCAATCATGGGGCATCCGAAAAGCCCTCCATTTCCACCATCCACCATGATCGCGGTAACACGTAACGAACTGATGTGAGAACGAATTGAAAGTGCCAACTCAGAAAGACGATTCAGAAAGCGAGGCTATACGGGTCGCAATGGTGGTTGGCCTTCGCCGCAAAGCCGGCGAGGTCTTGACAGATGAGCAAGCCTTGAAGGACTACCCAGAACTGCGAGCCCAATTGCAGGTTGAATTGGAGCGTCTCAGTCGACTTGAGCCCGCGCGGCATCACCTCGAGGCTGAGAAGCCACTGGGTGATCTTGTCCCAACACGCGAACTACCAGCCGATAGTGACGTGTTCGGATCCTCAGTCGACGTTCGATTGACCGTCGAAGAACTAACTCGCAATGCGGATGTTAAAGGCACAGTAGTTGCCGGCGATTCTGTCACCAAACCAGAAAAGCCCGAACTGCCCGTTACGCC
>JAYVHC010000047.1:0-3191 GCA_043771575.1 Planctomycetia bacterium | reverse complement strand
CGCTTCTGGGCTCTCGCTGTGATGGTCCTTTGTATCAACACTTCGTGGCAGCTTATCCGCGCCTGGTTGCCAAAGTTTCTTCAACAGGGACGAGGTTACACCGAAAACGAAGCCTGGTATTTTAACTCGGCTTATTTCATTGCAACTGATATCGGTTGTATCTTGGCGGGAGCAGCGACCTTGTGGCTGGTCAGTCGTGGCACCAGCGTTCATCGTGGACGCGTTTATGTGTACGGAGCATGTGCCATGTTGGCCGCACTTACAACGGTCGCTTCATTTTTGCCACATGGTTGGCCGCTTCTGGGCGTTTTGCTGGTAGTGGGTGCAGGCACGCTGGGCCTCTTTCCATGTTACTACTCGTTCACGCAAGAACTCAGCACAATCCACTTGGGAAAGCTCACAGGCGTGCTCTCGTTTCTTGGTTGGATGTCATCGCCGGTCCACAAGTACTTCGGTCGCCTGATTGATCAAACCGGAAAATTCGACCTCGGCATCGCCCTCGTCGGCTGGGCACCGCTCGTCGGTTTAATTGTATTCCTACTGCTTTGGCCGAAGTTGGATGCATCGACAACATCAAGATCTGAAATTTAAAATTTAAAATCTGCGACTCTCGTGCTTTATCTAACTTTAGATTTGGAATTCTCGGACATGGGGTGGCACACGCAGAGTCTGTTATTAGCGACCGGTTTTCGGACCTGCAGCAACTCGATATAATCTCTTAGCAAGCGTCGAAGCTTCTCTCTCGCGGGTGACTTTCCATAGGAATCAGAAGTGCCTTTTGCTGAAATCGGACCTATCGCGATTCACTTTCCAACGCGTTGTGAAACCAACTCCGACTTGCACACGCTCCATCCTGAATGGAACATGCAGGAGATTGCGGAAAAAACAGGAATTCACGCCCGCTATATTGCTGCGCCGGGCGAAACCGCAGCGGACTTAGCCTTCCATGCGGCGGAGAAACTGTTCGCAGAGCACTCGGTGTCTCGCCAGTCGATTGATTTTTTACTCTTGTGTACCCAGACCCCTGATTATCCGTTGCCCACGACGGCTTGTTTGTTGCAGCAGCGTTTGGGATTGCGAGTCAATTGCGGGGCGTTGGATTTTAACTTGGGATGTTCGGGATTCGTCTATGGGCTCGCCTTGGCGGAAGGACTGATTCGATCCGGGGCGGCCAAGCGGATCTTGTTGATCACTGCGGAAACGTACACCAAGTACATCGATGAAGATGATCGCAGTCTGCGAACAATCTTCAGTGATGCTGCGGCGGCGACGCTAATCCAATCTTCTGAGATCCCAAGTCTGATCGCCTTTCAGTTCGGTACCGATGGCAGCGGCGGTGACACGCTGTTGGTCAACGATGGTGGAGCGCGATCAAGCGATCAAGCGCTGAAGCCACGCAACCGCAAACGCTGGAAAAGTCGCTTGTACATGGACGGCCCCAGCTTAATGAACTTTACGGTCGTGGCTGTTCCAAAGTTAGTTGACGAGATACTTGAACTCGCCAAACTGACCATGGCCGATATCGACATCTACTTGCTTCATCAAGCCACCTATAAGATGTTAGAACTGCTGCGCACCCGACTAGAATTGGATACACGCCAACTACCGATTCGTCTCAAACATTGTGGCAATACGGTTTCCAGCACCCTGCCAATCCTTATCAATGACCTTCGACGCGAGGGGCACTTAAAGCCCAACACCCACAACCTGCTGATCAGCTTCGGTGTCGGCTGGTCATGGGCGGGCTGTGTGTGGCGCGACACCTGGACAGCGAATCTGCCAAAGTAGGTTCTATTTGGGTGTTTTTGGGTAGTACGTCCCTGAGACGGCGAGTATTGCGAGCCTCGAAGGGCGTGGTTCAATTGTGCTCACTGGGCAACGATTAGCCCCATTTTTTTGCGAGGATTCCATCCTGTCGCAGATCACAACCTATCATTCGGATGGGATTCTCTCGCGTGGCGGGATCCGCGATGAACCATTTAACTGCGTAGGGCTTATTGGCATGACCGTTAAGAAGCAAACAATCGGAATTTTGACCAGCGGCGGCGATTGCCCTGGTTTGAATGCGGTGATTCGCGGGACAGTCAAATGCGCCGAAGCTCTCGGTTACGGCGTCGTTGGTATTCAACGCGGCTACGAGGGTTTGGTCGATCCTGTCAGTACCGTCGAGTTGACTTCCCAGAACACATCTGGCATTTTGGTCCAAGGCGGGACCATCCTGGGCTCAACCAATCAGGGCCGTTTCTGTGCAATCAAAGGCGAGAACACACGCGTTGATTTGGATCGCGGACTGCTTGAAAGCGTGCGAAGGACCACCGAGGCGTTGAACCTCAAAGGATTAGTTTGCGTTGGCGGTGACGGATCGCTCGCTGTGGCTCAGCAATTTCATGAGATTGGCATTCCCGTAGTGGGAGTGCCCAAGACTATCGATAACGATTTGTCGTCGACTGTCTTTACGTTTGGTTTCGATTCAGCGGTAGCTTGTGCCACCGATGCGCTCGATCGCTTGCATACTACAGCGGCCAGTCATGAACGCATCATGGTGCTCGAAGTAATGGGCCGTCACACGGGCTGGATCGCGCTGCACTCGGGGATAGCGGGTGGAGCGGATGTGATTCTACTGCCCGAAATTGATTGGACATTTGAGCATGTCTGCGCGAAGGTGCTCGCGCGGCGAGCGGCGGGTAAGAACTTTACGATTA
This sequence comes from Planctomycetia bacterium, assembly GCA_043771575.1. Taxonomy (GTDB): domain Bacteria; phylum Planctomycetota; class Planctomycetia; order Pirellulales; family Pirellulaceae; genus Aureliella. Next base: position 489 of record JAYVHC010000047.1, on the reverse strand, counting down.
TCATCGTAGCCGAAGGTGCGAAATTGCCTGCAGGTAAAACCGTGACGCGTGAGCGGCGACAAGAGGATCGCCAAACGCGACTCGGCGGTATTGGAAGCGTCGTGTCGACTGAGTTGGCGTTGCGGCTTGGATTGGAAGCGCGCAACTGCGTGCTCGGCCATTTGCAGCGAGGTGGCGGACCGACGGCCTTCGATCGATTCCTGTCAACTCAGTTCGGTGTGCAAGCCGTTCGACTGCTCCACGAGAATCGTTTTGGGCGCATGGTTTGCTACCAGCCCCCCGAGATCAACGACGTGAGCATTGCTGAAGCCATTGGTCAATTGAAACGCGTCGATATTCACTGTTCAGCCATTCAAACTGGTCGCGGACTGGGGATCAGTTTCGGTGATCGTTCAGCGACTGAAGATGTTATCGATACGACGTGCATAGGGACTTCGTACGCTCCGCTAAACGTCGATCATTCCCCGATAATAGTCAACGCGAACGCCT
>JAYVHC010000046.1:0-3045 GCA_043771575.1 Planctomycetia bacterium | reverse complement strand
TTGCTCCGACGAGAACATTCCGCGGCCACAGCGGTAAGGGCAACAAGAAATAGTATTTGAGTCTTCAGACTCTCGGTTGAAGTTTCCATTTTGATTAAGGTCGCGAACAATGGCGTTCCGAGCCACTCACAAATACGCAAGAATATCGGCCCGCAAGGTACGTCCTTTGGCGGATCTGGTTCGTGGCAAGTTTGCTGATGAAGCGTTGAACATATTGAAGTACCAGCCCAATCGCGGTGCGAGAATGCTGGAAAAAGTTTTGCGAAGTGCCGTGGGCAATGCGCAGGATCCCGATCAGAACAAAGGGACGAGCCTGAGTGCTGAGCGACTGGTGGTTACCGACGCTCGCATTGATGGTGGTCCAACGTTTAAGCGGATTCGTCCGCGAGCGCGAGGTATGGCGTTCGGTATTTTGCGCCGAACGGCTCATATAACCGTTGAGTTGCAATCTATTGATGACATGTAGTAGTTACTTGGGGTTTCCGCCAAAGCGGCTTTCGGAAGCGAGAATGTGATATGGGACAAAAGGTAAATCCTATCGGCTTTCGGACCGGCGTGGTCATGGGCTGGAAAAGCCGTTGGTACGCCTCCAAGCAAGAATTTGCTGAGCTGTTGGTCGAAGACCAAAGGATTCGGGACTTTGTAAAGAAGCATCCCAAGAAGCCGAATTATAGAAATGCCGGAATCGACCGCATTGAGATCGAGCGGACGCGCGATGAAGTTCGTGTGATGTTGTTCGTAGCTCGTCCGGGTCTGATCATCGGCAAAAAGGGACAAGAAGTTGAGACGTTGCAGGAAGAGCTGCAATCGTTGATCGGTCGCCGAGTAAACCTCAAAATTGAGGAAGTGGCTCGGCCAGAGTTACAAGCGCAGTTGGTTGCTGAGGAAATCGCTCAGCAATTAATGAAGCGTGCAAATTTCCGTCGTACGATGAAACGTGCGATTGAAACGACGATGGATGCAGGTGCTAAGGGTATCAAAGTTCAGTTGGCTGGACGATTGGGCGGAGCCGAGATGGCTCGCCGCGAGAAGGCCAATGCTGGAGCTTTACCGTTAAGCACTATTCAGGCGAAGATTAATTACGGCTTTGCGGAAGCGTCAACGCCGCAGGGTAATATTGGGGTTCAGGTCTGGGTCAATCAAGGTTCTTACGCGGGAGACGCTAACGATGGCGCTGATGCCCAAGCGGGTAATGCATCGAAAAAGCCAAAGAGGGCGTATAAAAGGTAATGCCACCCGCGGCAACAAGGTTGTTTTTGGCGACTTTGGTTTGCAAGCAACGATGGGTGGGTGGTTGAAGGCTCGAACAATCGAGGCGGGACGTATCGCTGCACAGCAGTATGTGCGCGGTGAAGGTCGGCTGTACATTCGGGTCTTCCCAGATAAGCCGATTTCGTCCAAGCCTTTGGAAACTCGAATGGGTAAGGGTAAGGGGGAGCCAGAGCACTGGGTCGCCGTTATTCGCCCTGGAACTGTTTTATACGAACTGGGTGGTGTCACTGAGCAGCAAGCGAAAGTTTGTTTTGCCCGGTTGGCTGCCAAGATGCCTGTGCCTGTGCGACTGGTTCGCCGACGCCCGGCGTAGTAGATGTTAGAGAGGTTTGAAATGTCGAAAATTAGCGAATTACGAGAGATGAGTGACGAGCAGCTTGAGCTGACCGCCAAGGACTCATCAAGCCAGCTTTTTCGTTTGCGCATTCAGTCGCAGACTGAGAAGTTGGACTCGCCAAGCGAGGTGCGGCGGAATCGTCGTTTGATCGCGCGAATACGTACGCTGCAAGGCGAACGATCACGCAATGTAAAGAAGTAGTTTGAAAGTGGGTTTGCGAGTTAACTCGCGAGCTCGGTGATAGTTAAATAGTTGAGACAGATTGATAGGCCCAACATGCCAGCCAGAATTTTGATCGGAGTGGTGACCAGCGACAAGGCAGCGAAGACTCGCCGCGTTGAAATCAACCGCACCGTACGTCACGCCAAATACGGCAAGTACATTAAGCGACGTTCCGTTTGCCATGTGCACGACGAGAACAATGAATCCGCTTCGGGCGATCTGGTGGAGATCCGCGAGAGCCGACCGTTGAGCAAATTAAAACGTTGGACACTGGTGCGAGTTGTTGAGAAGAGCAAGGAAGTCGATATGGCTGCCCTGCGCGAGGCGCGCCGCAGTAGCACGAACGAGTTGACGAAAACTTTGGATCAATTGACGGGTGAGGCTGTTCCAGCGGCTGAATAGTAGACAGCCTGGCGAATCCTCGCAAGACTGAACACGCATGATGGGTTTGAGATTCGAACCGACGGTTTTGGTGAAGCATGATACAACAAGAAACACGATTGGCAGTAGCTGACAACACGGGTGCACGCGAAGTGATGTGTATCAAAGTGCTCGGTGGTAGCCGTCGTCGATACGCAGGTATCGGTGATGTCATTATTTGCTCGGTCAAGAGTGTAAACTCAGCGAGTGAGATCAAGAAAAAGGCGGTAGTTCGTGCTGTGGTTGTACGTTGTAGTCACCCGACTCGACGTCCCGATGGCAGCTACATCCGTTTCGATAACAACGCAGTGGTTTTGATCGACAAGGATTCGAATCCACGCGGAACACGTATCTTCGGTGCGGTGGCCCGTGAGTTGCGTGAGCGGAACTTTATGAAGATTGTTAGCTTGGCGAACGAGGTGGTGTGATGTTGATCCGCGTAGGTGATGAAGTTTTGGTGATTCGCGGCGTCGACAAGGGCACTCGTGGCAAGGTGCTGAAGTTGGATCGCGATGGTGGCCGCGTAATTGTTGAAGGTGTCAACAAGGCCTACAAGCACGTCAAGCGCAGTGCAAAAAACCCTCAAGGCGGTCGGTTAAGTAAAGAGATGGCGCTTAGCGTGAGCAACGTTATGTTGATTTGTCCGGAGACCGGCAAGCGTACTCGAGTGGGTGTGCGGTTTTTGAAGGACGGCAGCAAAGAGCGTTTTGCCAAGAAGAGCGGCGCTGCCATGGGGCAGTTGTCAGGGCCGAATGCGAAGTATGCTCAGAGCTAGTCGCCATAGCGTATACGGA
>JAYVHC010000045.1:0-1801 GCA_043771575.1 Planctomycetia bacterium | reverse complement strand
CAGCGGATTGAGGCATAAGTTGGCGCTGGAGTTAGCGAAAGAAGCCGGTCGTGCCGGAATCACGATTGAAGTGCAAGCGACCAGCGGCTCCGAAGCGGCGCTTGAGGGGCTGAAGAACGGCGAATTCGATCTAGCCTTTGTGCAAGGCGGGTTGGCAACTCAAAACTTGACCCAGGTTCGGCAATTGACCGCAATGCACATCGAACCGCTGCACCTACTCATTAAGGCGGAGTTGTATGAGCGGATCGTGAAATCAGGCTTGCATGAACTCAGCGGCCTAGCGGTGAACGTAGGGCCGGTCGGTAGCGGTACGCAAATTCTCGCCACCGAAGTACTGCGTTTTGCAGGCTTGAACGCAGTGTCGGACTCGGTTACCAAGGGATATCGCGGTGTTTCGATGACCTACCGTGAATTGCGTGAGAGGCCGCGGAACGACTTACCGGATGCGGTCTTCACGGTCTCTTCGCTCCCTTCGCCACTGGCGGATTTTTTGATCGAATCGCGCGACTATCGACTGTTGCCATTACCGTTCGGCGAGGCCTTATCGCTGGAAGCGTTCTTGCAACTCGGCGATCCATCTGCCAAAGGTGCGATCGACAAACGTCACTTGTTTGATACTCGAATACCGGCGTTCACTTACAGCGTGGATCGAGCCGAACCGCCCGATTCGCTGGCAACAATAGGCACGCGACTGCTGTTGGCTGCAAATGAACGCGTACCCAATGATGTCGTGCAAGGCTTACTTGACTCGCTCTACGGTTCGAACTTTGCACTTGCGGAACGACCACCATTGGATGCTGCGTTGCTTGATTTGCCATCCGAGTTTCCGTTGCATATGGGGGCGATCCAATATCGAACTCGCAATAAACCGCTCATAGCTGGCGACGCCATCGATTATTGGGAAAAGGTTCTCGCAATTGCCGCAACGCTGGCTGGTGGAACTTTCTTTATTGCGCAGTGGTACTTGCGTTGGAGTCGGCGAAGGCGCGAAGCAAATTTTGCCAGCTACATGGAGCGCGTGATCACCATCGAAAACGCTGCGATGCAAACGGAACTGTCCGCACATTTGGATCTAGGCCAGTTAATACGTTTGCAGCGCGAGTTGGCGGACTTGAAATCTGAAGCGATTCGCAAATTTGCCAAGGGTGAACTCGAAGGCGACGGCCTCATTCATGGCTTTCTTGCGCTCGTAAACGATGCTCGAAATCAGCTAACTCGATTGATTCTGCATCAGCGCGACAATATCGAAGAACAGGCCACTCAGCAGCACGTTGATGCTGACGCCCTCTGGAATTCGCAGACCAAACGCACTTAATCGAGTTTGACGTGCGGCAGGGAAGTCTGTAAGTACGTTTTCCAGGGATGGTCTATGACACGCATCGATCGCTATCTATTGTTTTTGTATGTCCGCGTACTGGTGATTTGCTTCACGTCGTTAACGGGTCTGTTAATCGTCGTACAAGTTTTCAGTAACTTGGATGAATTCATGCGCTACGCAAAGCAGCAAAGCCACAGTCTGCTGGAAGTGTTGATCGAGTACTACGGGCCCTACACACTGACAATTTTCGAGCGGTTGAGCGGGCTGATCGCTTTGCTGGCATTGCTGTTTGTGATTGCGTGGTTGTATCGTACGAACGAATTCACAGCCCTACTAGCGGCGGGGGTCACAAAGTGGCGAGTCGTCAGGCCGCTGTTGATCGCATCCGCATGTGTGATCCTAGGCGCGTCGTTAATGCGAGAAGTTGCGATTCCTCAATTTCAAGACCGGCTCGATCGCAGCCCGCAAGATCTTAGCGGCGAA
>JAYVHC010000044.1:0-4022 GCA_043771575.1 Planctomycetia bacterium | reverse complement strand
ACCCGGGACTCTACCGATTAATTCCCGAGCTTATCCAGCACGTTTCTAGTGATCTGCTCGACCGCAGGGTCCTTGCCGCGTAAACCGTGAGCCCAATCGGTACTGCCCGTGGTCATTACCGTGCCGCCTCGCGAATAGATGCCCAACACCGCAGCACCTTCGCGGTCCTTGGGAAATTGGTCGTAAAAAAAAGCATCGTCCGGAGCCCATCGCGCTGGGCAACTGCCTAGTACTTCAAAATCCTTAGGTGTACCATCCTTGCCTGTCGGTTCGGGCAAACCATCAACCCATTTCATCTCGCAGCCGTCGCATTCGTAACCGACAATTGTATCCTTGCCTCCAAAACGATCGCCACGTTTCAAAAGGGTTCCCGCGAAAAGCCAATGATCAGGTCGATGAACTTCATACGACGCGGGTCCGTCCATGAGTTGACCATGACTGCGATGATATCCGCCCCACAAAAAACCGACGCCCGTCAACTGATTCTCCGGGCGCTTTACAAGATGATGGCTCCACAGCGTGCTCAAAAGGTGCTCTTTGTCTGTGCGGTACATCGGATCGACATTGAACCATTGCTTCCAGCAAGTGAGCGCTCGACCACTCTCTTCGCTACGCACTTGCCAGCAACACGTATTGCCACTGAAGAAAGCCACATTGCCGCCATCGCCAATGTATTTTTCTAAGTTGTCGCGCATCGGCGTCGACCAATACTCGTCGTGCCCAACGCTCAGCACCAATTTGTATTGTTTCAGCAACTCCGGATGAAACTCCAAATCGCTGTTGGCAGCATAGTCAAGCACATAGCCGTTGCTCTCAGCCCAGCGTACAAAGGGCCCTTCCCAATTCTCGAATTGCGATTGCTGTGGGCGGTTGAAGGATACACGGTGCCCTTGCACTCCGTCGCGGTCGTGAAAAGCATAGAGGCTGTGTCCGCCCCAGTTCGTATAGGCGTTGTAAGTGTTCGTAGAGAGCTGCAGCAAGATTTTTGAGCTCACGCCCGGCTGGGCTGAACGCACGATGAAATACGCAGTCGATTCAGCTTTTTGCTCGTCTTTCTGCACGCTGAACTGAACCTGATAATAGCCGCTTCGCCAATTGTCTGATATTTTCACTTGCGTGGCGATCGGCCAATTGCAACCATTACTCGACGCTCGGTCCGGTATCGCGTGCTCAGCCACGGCGATGTCCGCTTTCTCCAGAACCACATCCGCAGTGGGCCCCAATCGCGAGATTTTTACTGCAGTTTTTTCCGCATTCGACGACAAGTGCAACATTACCTCTGCACCTGGAGCATAGCTGGTTTGATCCACATAGCCTACGACGTACAGTCCCTTGGGCGGCATTTGATCCGCTCGCACAACGCCAACCGTGGTCAAGCCAAACAGGGTCAGCAAGCAGATACACCAACGCTCTGGACTGAAAATTCGCATGGCAATTCTCCCTGTCTGGTAATCTAACTTACACGTTCAGCGCCGCCAAGTTTCCCGTACTGAATGCGGCCTGAAAATTGAAGCCACCGATCGGTCCATCCACGTCTAGTATTTCGCCTGCAAGAAACAAGCCTGGAGCCAAGCGGCTTTCCATCGTCTGCGGATTGACCTCTTGCGTCTTCACCCCACCCATCGTCACTTCTGCTTTCGCGTAACCTCGCGTACCACTGAGTGGAACGCTGAGCTTCTTCAAGTCTTCGATCAGACTCATTCGCGACTTACGAAGCAACTCAGCTAGTGTAACTCCTTCTTCTACCTGCGCGCGACCGAGCAAGCACAGCGCCATGTTTTTTGGAATTAAGTGCTGCAACACCGATTGCACATTTTTCTTGCCACCTTGACTGGCATCGAGCATCTGGGTCACCTCGGCTTCGCTTAAGTCGGGCACCAGATCGAGCAGCAACGTGGCTTTGTGTGGTTCCGCAAGACTCGAAACAAATCGCGACACGTTCATGGGCGCAGGACCAGAACATCCGAAATGAGTCCACAAAAAGCCGCCTCGGCTCGTGATTCGTGGTTCCCGTTTGGGCAATTCTCGGCTGCTGACGCTGACTGAAACATCCGGCAACGTGATGCCCTTGAGGGCATGCACCCATTGCGACGGACTGACGAGCGGAGTCAGCGCAGGATAGGTAGTCGTTACCGTGTGTCCAAGTTTCTTCACCCAAGCGTAGCCGTCTCCTGTCGTACCGCATTCTGAATAGGATAAACCGCCCGTCGAAAGGATGATTTTCTTGGTCCGTAGCGATTCGCCTTCCAGTTGTACCTGCCACCCCCCCTCAGCGCAAGGGCTCACATCTCTCACTGCTACACCGCTTCGCAGCTGCGCGCCAGGCTGAACAAGTCGTCGCACCAAAGCATCGCGAACATCGATCGCATGATTACTTACGGGAAAGACCTTACCAGTGTCTTCAAACTTGGTGGCGACACCTAGCCGTTCGATCTCTTGCACCACTTGGTCTGGCGTTAATTGATACAAAGCGGACTTTAGGAACCGGCCTTGGTTGCCGAACGCTTGAAGGATCCCCTCGACGTCACAGTGATGAGTGATATTGCAGCGGGTGCCACCGGAAATCAGTATTTTCACTCCCGGCTTGTTGTTTTTCTCCAGCACCAGGACGCGCAACCCTCGCGCAGCCGCCGTTCCAGCCGCCCAAAGTCCAGCGGCTCCCCCACCAACGATGATTAAGTCCCACTCCATTGCATGCCTTTTCATGTGGGAAAGACGGTTTTTCTATTTCCCACGAGAGTATATTTCCCACGAGAGTTTCGTCGAGAGAAATGCACCGAATTCGCACACTGCACTTTACATTTTCGCCCATCGGGAAACGCCGTAGAGTTGCTTGTTCAGTTGGACCCATGCTTGTAGAATATCGCTTGCCCCGTTGTCAGCTCGACGATCGTTTCGGGGCGGTCAGCCAAGAATTGCTGAGTTGCTAGTCGGGCACCCGGACAACTATGGAAGCAATAATCATCGATGATGAACAAAGCGCCAGCGATCGCCCGGGCATAGAAAAACTCCAGCGACTGCTGGGTGGGCAGCTCTAAATCGACATCGATATGGACCAAACGAAAGCGTTTGCCTGAGACCACGGTAAACGTATCCGGAATCCAACCCGCAACCAGTTCGCAGATGTCAGCGAATTCCGCCAGATTTTTGCGGGCCAATTCGAGTGGAACGGCCAACTGTCCTCTTTTCCAATTGGCATCATTGGGGCCACCTTCCGGCAACCCTTCAAAGGAATCAAATCCATAGTGCTTCTGGCCGTTGTAGCTGCCTTGCAAGGTCGCACAAATCAACGCAGATCCGGTTCCTCGATGCACGCCGCACTCGACCGTAGCGCCAGGCAAATGCCGAACAGAGGCAGCAAAAGATTGCAAAGTAAACCGGCGATCGAGGATGCGATGGTGATCTTGATTGGAGCGTCGATCGGGCTGGAGGTAACGGTCGTACTTGTCGAGCCAATTGGCATCAGTCCACCACTGAACCTTGGGATTGAAAGTCGTCTTGGGTACGTCTGAGATCTGCATCAAAACCTCCTGTTATGCTAGGGTCCGGCAACTCTGGCCGCGCTGAAATGAGGGTGATTTGCACATCGTAGCCGGAACAAGTATGAGCGTTTCCTGTTAGTAAGGCAATGTGAGATTTGGCATTCACTTCACCCGAGGACGAGACCTTGAACATCAACATGTTTTCCTAGAAGTTGCGGAAAACACCCTAACACCTTCGCCAGCAATTTACTTCTCGCACTCTGCCGTCGCACCGCAATAAGCAATTATCCCCATTTGGCCGTCGCAAAATCATAAACCGGGAACCTGAGTCGCGAAGCGATGGCAGACAAAAGCCTGGGATGCAAGTCCCAGGTGACGTGTTGAAGGTGGATGTCGAGTCGCGGAGCGACGTTGTGGCTGGACGATCGGGTTGGAAAATTGGTTGGTAATGCTCGGGTTACGACTTCGAAGATTCTTACGATGATTGAATGCGTAAATTGATTTGCGGAATGTGGACGCGATCGGCTATACTCCAAGCTT
>JAYVHC010000043.1:0-7622 GCA_043771575.1 Planctomycetia bacterium | reverse complement strand
CGCTTCAACAAACCCGAAATCCTCAGCCGCGAAATCGGCGCGCGCACCCAGCACCTGGAGAGGGTTCTTTCTAGGCGCTTTGCGCACTTCTTCGCTGTTCAAAAAATCAACTATTTTCGCCAACTGGTCAGGTGAAACTTCGAGCTCGTCGCACCGCGATTTTGAACGAACAAGTTGCTTGGCAGCGGCCAAGCCTCTTGCATATGAAGTAACATCCTGTGCACACAAGGATTCTGGAACAGAACCGGAGATACAAAACGCGAGCACGAGCAAACAGTGTTTTGTCATAAATATCCATCCCAAGGTAAACGATTGTCGATTGCCCATTGGTGGGGCAACCACGAGTAAAATCCTTCTACAAAATCGTAGATATTGGTCGACCAAAATTGAGGTACGCCGAAGTTCGATGGAAGAGCTGGGCGATTATCGGGGTTTACGCTCAGGAGCACGCCCTCGACATTTACGAGCAATTCTCTACATTCCAAATTGTATTCCCATTCATTTGACCCTGGGATTGGTCGTATCCACGGTTTTTCCTCCTGATCAATTACAATTGTGTCTCCGTTAACACCCAACAACCTACGTCCCAAAAACCATTTGTACCTCTGTGTCCGAATACACAATCGCCCAGGGATTCGCAATTGTTCCGTCTCCACTTACATCGACCCATGCATGCGGGGGATCAGGAATGCTGCTGTCTGGTTTTGGCACCCCAACTGGCCACTCCATTCACGGTGGTTTGGAAAGAAAATATAACAACAAGCACTAACACAAAACCAACGCAAAGTTTTTTCGTTAAATTTCCGCCAACGTTGCCGGCTGGTATAATTGCATGTGACTCACCACCTATCAAAAGCCCACCAGAATGCCGCATAGCAATCGCCACCAACTAATTCAAACGACGGCTGTCATCGGATTAAGCGCCGCGATTCTGGCGAAAATAGTCTCGCAAATTCTCGCTGCCGAAGAAAAACTTTTGGCGGCCCGGACGCGTATCCTTGTGCGGTACCAACAGATGCTCAATCTCGCAGTGGAACACTCACCACCCAAATACTGGGCGGGCGACGGAGTCCATCCGACTTTGGCCGGACATGCGCTGATGGCGAGAGAATGGCGAAAGGTCACTGGTATCTAGCAACGGATTTAATCCAATTTGGAGGAATCGATGAACGTCAGATATCTTCAAGCGATATTCCTCGCAACGTTCTTTTCGTTTACCTTCGCACTCGGATTCGACGACGATAAAGCGAAGGAGGCTGCAACCGATTCATCTTCAACTTCTAACGCAAAAACAGATGCTACCCCAGGCCGAGCTTCAGCCGTTTTCGCGGGTGGCTGCTTCTGGTGTGTTGAATCGGATTTCGAAAAAGCGCCCGGAGTGATCGAAATCGTGGCCGGCTACAGTGGCGGGCGTTCAAAAAATCCGACGTACAAAAACTATGCTAGTGGCGGACATCGCGAAGCCGTTTTTGTCGTCTACGATCCAACCAAAGTCACTTACGCGGGGCTAGTCGAATACTTGCTGAAGCATGTTGATCCAACCGACCGAACGGGTTCCTTCATCGATAAGGGTTTGCAATATACGTCGGCGATTTACTACGCGACGCCGGACGAAAAATCGGAAGCACAGCGTGTCGTCAAGGCCATCGAGGAAATGAAAGTGCTGCGTGGTCGGGTGACGGTTCCGATCCTACGGCGACAAGCCTTCTGGCCAGCCGAGGAATATCATCAAGATTATCACAGCAACAACGCCGACAAGTACGGCAACTACCGCGCGACATGCGGTCGAGACAACTTCGTGCAAAAACTCTGGGGGCCAGCCGCGAACCAGTTGACCATCCCTGGTGCGTTTCCAGACGAGTCGCAAATCGCCAAAGTGAACCAGGAAACTGCGGAGTCGAAAAAGCCCAATTCCTCGCCGGTGCCGGCGAGCAATGATAAAGACAAAGAATTGTCAGCATGGATGAAGTTCAAGAAACCCTCGGACCGCGAACTAAGAAAGAAACTAACTGCGGTTCAATTCGAAGTTACTCAAAAGAACGGAACGGAAATCGCCTTTCGTAATCCCTTTTGGAACAACCATGACGAAGGGCTCTACGTTGACGTCGTTTCCGGTGAACCTCTCTTCGCGTCGACAGTCAAATTTGATTCGGGAACCGGATGGCCCTCGTTCGCCAAACCAGTTGACCCGCGGCTGATCCTGTCCAAAGAGGATCATTCAGAAGTCCCTGTGCGTACCGAAGTGCGTTCGCGGATCAGTGACTCGCATCTGGGCCACGTTTTCAATGATGGTCCAGTTGAACGTGGCGGACTTCGATACTGCATCAATTCCGCTTCGTTGCGATTCGTTCCCAAACGCAAATTGGAAGCGGAAGGCTACGGCGAGTTCTTGGGGCTGTTCGAAGGTGTCCCCAGTGTCAAGAAAGCACAGTAATACCAGAGCAGAGCAATTTTCCCGATTCGCTCACAAGAACGATTGAGACAATCGTTCTACACTGCCAGAGTAGAGCAATTGTCCCCAATTGCTCATAAGAACGATTGAGACAATCGTTCTACACTAGTTGCGGCTAACCTGAGCAGTCAGGTTGCGAGTTCGAGCCTGTTCGATGGCGACTTGCAAAACTTTGTCAGCTTTAAGATCGGTTGACATCAAGACCGCTCCGTCACCACCCAATATGGGCTTCACCACCGCATGTTCGCCAGGTACATCGGCTTCCACAGCAATGTTCGGCTGAACACCGCGTTCGCTAATCGCGGCACCGGTCGGCGAGTAGAATTTAGAGACCGTCAAGCGAATACCGCTTGAGAGCGCCTTGGTATGAAACAAGCCTTGTACGCTACCCTTGCCGTAACTTGTCGAGCCCACGAGCAAACCGCGACGGTTGTCGTTGATCGCTCCCGCGAGGATTTCACTGGCGCTGGCGCTTTCATGATCGATCAGCAGGATCAATGGGACTTGCCACGTGCCACTGCGGTTGGCGGTGTAGTTTTGATTTTCAATTCCATTCTTGCCACGAGTGCTGACGATGCCCCCTTCTTGAATGAATCGATCCGCCACTGCGACGGCTGCATCTAGCCAGCCTCCAGGGTTCCCGCGCAGGTCGATGATCAGGTTCTGCATGCCTTGACGGTGGAGAGTCCATAGTGCTTCGTCGAGTTCATTAGCGGTAGTCTTTTGAAAGCTGGTGATTTTAAGGTAAGCAATTCCTGAAGCAGTATCGAGCAAATTAGCATTTTCAATGCTGGGGACTTCCACGCGACGACGTGCGACAACGCGTTCGAAGGTGGTTCCGTCTTGCCGCGCGATCAGCAAGCGCACATGACTTCGCTCTGGACCACGCAACAAATCTGCCGCCCGCTCGGCTCCCACGTCTTCACATCGAGCTGAACCGATTTCAAGGATTGAATCTCCAGCTTGCAAGCCGGCTTCCATCGCCGGTCCGTTGGGGATTACGTTCAGCACGTAGAGAGGTACTTCATGCGGCTTCAGCGCGATACCCAATCCCACAAAGTTGCCTTCTATTTGCGATTCGACTTCGTTCAGTTCGGTAGTTGATAGGAAAGACGAATAGGGATCCAGTAAACCGACCGCACCGAACACAAACTGCATCACCGTAATTGTGGGATTCAAACCGATCTGCTTTTCAGCAGTGGCTGCAGCGCTGGCGACAATCGACCGCGCTTCGAAGCGATTGTTGACCGGGCGAGACAGTGTGTGCCGATGAATGTTAGTTCGGAACTGTTCTACCACCTGCGGATTTTGACCGGCCAAGAACGCGTCGACGAATTTCGGCTCGGTCAACGCGACTTCTAGGTAAGCTGTACCGCCTCGAACCAATTGTGTCATTTCTAACGGATCAACGTAGCTCATCTCGAGCCGAGCCAAAACCTCAGAATACAGCTCAAGTACATCTTGAACGGATGCCTGTTTTAGATTCTCCAACATGGTGACATCTAAGCAGCGGCGCAGCACATCGTAGTGTAAACGTGAAATCAGCAGGCGGCGCTTCAACTCGCCATGATCCGGGAATTTTCGCGCAGCAACTTCGTAGTGTTGAATCGCCTCCAACCAACGCTGATTCTGCTCATGCTCAATGCCGGTGCGCAATTGAGTGTCCACAACATCGGAAACAACTTGCGGAGCGGAGGCGCTGGAGAGTTGCTGAGCGGAGACGATCGAACCGCAGCCGACGACTACGAGGCAGCAGATTAGTGGGAGACATTCGCGGGGGGAGAATCTCATTGGCTACTTCCGAGGAGTTGACATCGTGCACCGTGGAACAGCGAACAAGCCAAGAGAGTAGAGCGAATACCTTCGCTCCGAGACTCAGGGGGCATTTTTCGCGATCGGGGAACCTCGAAGCACATCCACCACCGCTGGAAGGGTTTCTAAACCGTCCATGTCGGCTTATCGAGACGCGCTGCCATCCATGCACGAAGTCGGCCCAACGAAATATAGGTCACAAAACAGCCTGGTCAAAAAATGCCGAATAATTTCCGACGGCGTATCCCTCATCAACGCTAAACGTTGCCTCCTAAATTCAGGTGGTAACGATTAGTCGCAAGGCGCTTGCTCAAGACTCGCGCGCTGACGATTTGATTAGCGATTGCAAAAGGATTTTTTGACACAAGGTCGTCGCACCTAACGGCGAGCGACCTGCCGCGCATCCCGCGCAGAAAAACTAGATCAAATCTACTGCTTGGTCGTAAAATTCGATCTCGTAAAGGCATCCGCCGAATATTATTCAGCCACAAGACTTGAGGCAAGTGTGTCTTGTCGCAAATAGGGCGCAATCGCAGCTTTGCCAGCCTTAGGCTTGCCATTCCTCGACTTGGGGAAGATCCTCAAGCGTGCTGAGGCCGATCAGCTGTAGCAGTTTATCAGTCGGATAGTAATGCAATTGCCGCTGTTTCTGACCCTCGCGACGGACTTCGATCAACTGACGGCGGACAAGTTGACTGAGCACCGGGCCACTCGGCTGGCCCCGCTGGTCCTCGAGCAGCTCGCGAGAGACGCCTGGTTGATAAGCCACCAGTGCCAAGCAATCGATGGCCGCCTGATTCAATCGGATCTCGCGAATCGGCCCATAGAATCGATCGCGAATGAATTGCAGGTCCTCAGTTAGCTGCAACCGATAGGCGTTGCCGATCGTCACAATGCGAATCGCCCGGCCTGTCTCGGCGTAGATTTGATTCAGCTCCGCAACGTGAGCATCGATCTCAGCGGCTCTCACCCCGCGCATGAGACCGGCAATCTCGTCTGCGGAGATGGGGCTGTTATCGGGGCGTCCAACGAATAATACGGATTCGAGCACCGATGTCGGCGTTACTGGGCAGGCGTCCGACTCTGAAAGTTCTTCATGCAACCGATCGAAAGCGTCGGCCTCTGCCGCGGAGGCCGTTTGGGCAGAGTTGGCGTGCTGTGACGACTGTTCAGGTAGACTGCTTTTGTGCAGCAGCTGCGCATAGGCTTGGCTGAGTTCCTCAAGCGACAGCCCCTGTTCCTCATCGTCATCTTCCAGCTGCGATAAATCCATTGGCACAGCTTTCCTAAGTAATGGCCGAATAAGCGATTGGGGCGAATTCGAGAACTATAGCATGCCACGAATCACTAGTCAGCGGAAGCCGAAGCGGCCGGTTCGGCGATCGTTGCCGCTAACTTTTCGTGCAAGATTCGATCGAGAATGCCGTTGACAAACTGTCCCGATTGACGGTCACCATATCGCTTTGCTAGCTCGATCGCCTCGTTGATCGCCACTCTTCCGGGGGTGTCACCGAGCAAGATTTCGTAGGCCGCCAATCGCAAAATATTGCGATCAATGGCCGCCATACGTCGGATCGACCAATTCGACGCCCGAGCGGAGAGGGCTTTATCGATTTCGCGGCGATTTAACAGCACTTCCGACAGCAGTTTTCGCGCGAACTGCACCAAAGGTCGATTCCCTGCCAGGCGCTTGACCAGGAAAGTATCCGCCACTTGACGATCTTGCTCTGGGTTAAGGTCGTCCTCATACAGGAGTTGCAAAACGATTTCACGCGCGCGTCGTCGAGTGCTCATAGGTTACAGAATCTCTGGTCAGATTAGGGTCGGGAGAGCTTCTATGGTACCCACTTTACGCGATCCGTCTAGTTTAATTTAGCGCTCTAAGTGGACGTTTTTGATTTTCGCGCGATGCAATCCTTCGTAAAGTTCTTCATGCTGGGAAACCATGCCAGCCAGCGAAAAATGCTCGGCGATTCTTTGTTGCGCCGCAACGCTCATCAATGCCCTGCGTTCAGGTTCACGCAACAGTTGATTGGTGATGCGTGTCAAGCGGCCGACATCGCCGAGCGGATAGAGCAATCCGGTAAGCTCATGAACCACCAGATCGCGCGTGCCGGGTATGTCGCTGGCCACCACGGGCACGCCACACGCCATCGCTTCCAGAATGGTATTACTCTGTCCTTCATACAAGCTACCATTCCACAGTAGATCAAAGCCGGTCATTAACTCTTGCGCATCACTGCGCTCACCGACAAAACGTACGGCTTCATCGGCGCCGACCTGATCGCGGTAGTGCAAAAGCTGTTCGCGTTCTGGACCATCGCCGACGATGACGACGCATACATCCTTTAACGCTACGCGCAACAGTTCTCCCGACCAAATCAGTTCGCGGTAACCCTTCTGTTTCCATAGTCGACCGACTGCGCCGACCAAGGCTCCGCGCGGCGGCAATTTCAACCGCTCGAAGACCTGTGCGCGCGTAAGCGGCTGGAACTGCGGTGGCACGACCGCGTTGGCGATCACCGTAAAGCGATCGGCTGGGATTCCATGTGGCGCGTAGAACTCAGGCACAGCCCGCGTGTTCGTAACAATGGTGTCCGTACACTTTAGTAAGTAGCGATCCACTGCGAAGTTCCACCACTGCTTCCACGGGTCGACAGATCGTTCGCCCGCAATGATTACGGGGACCCGCGCGCGTCGCGCCGCCATGCGACCATAGCTGTTGGCGGCAAACAGCCAAGAGTGTACGACGTCCGGTTGCAACACTTTCAACATGCGGGCCAGTCGCCAATAAGCGGTTGGATCGAACTTACCGCGCTTGCCGATTACATGAACCGGGATGCCCTGCTCGCGCAATTCTGCTTCGTAGGGACCACTGTGCGTCAGCACAATTACATGGCATTCAAACCGCGTGCGGTCGAGTCCTGTTGCGAGCAGGGTCAATTGTTTCTCGGCCCCGCCTTTGACCAAAGTCGGAATAATGAGACAGACCTTCAGCCGCATGGACTCCGCCTTTCAAGGCTTTTGCATGAGCCGATAATCGGCCTGAGAAAACGAACTTATATTTTGGAAAACGAAGCCGCGCAGCGGGCGAGAAGTGAATCCCAGGCAGGTGCCGGTTGACTAACTTGTTGTTCGCGGGCTCGTGAGATCGCTTGACGGAACGGTAGCGGACTGTTGAGCCATTGCGTGATCTTTTCGCGTAGGCTCTCGACATCGCCATCGCGGAAAGTTAATTGAGAAACGTTCTCGCTGACGAACAAGCTCCGCAGTTCAGGGCTGTCAGGGGTCAAAAACGGAACCGCGCTGGCGGCACATTTGGGGATTAACCAGCCCAATCCATGACCGCGAGCGGGAA
>JAYVHC010000042.1:0-8566 GCA_043771575.1 Planctomycetia bacterium | reverse complement strand
ACAATCCCGGTGGCTTGGGCCTTCCTTATCAAACGCCGTCTAGGTCTGCAGGGGTTGAACGGCTGGTAGAACGTGGTGTAAAAGGACAGAGGTGACGCCCTATCGGCAATTCTGACAATGCGGTGCGCTTGAAGTCGCACCCGGCAGGAGCGACCCACTAAAAACACATCGGTATCAGGTGCGCGTACGCTAAATCCGGACGAACCGTAAAAACAACCGCGGGTGGGGACGGAGTCGTCGAAGCACAGGCTGACGAATCATTGACAGGCCGCAGGGTGAATTTGCTTGGTAGGCTCAGACTCAGTCACCAAGCCGTTTACTAAGTAGCATCAGGGTTTCACGAGCCTTCATTCATCAGTAGCCGATGCTGCGTCTGCCCTACTGCGGCATTTTAGCACGAAGTCGGAAATCCAGCTTCAAGCCCTATTTTAACACTATTATCTGTACCGAATTCGGCAAATCCGTTTCCACCGGGATTCGCAGATTCGGCCCGAGATTACAGTTTAAAGGAAGATTTATATTGGCAAAACTGAGTTTTCCGGTGGAATCTCCGGGCGGTTTTTCAGTACGTTGAGTAGGCGCACTGACGCCGACGGTGCGAGGCAATCGAAAAAAGGGCTGCAGCTGCGGAAACTGTTATGGAAAGTGGTCTAATGGATGTGCAATTAAAAGAATCGCTCGATCAACTGCTCAAGTCGGTGTCGGTGGAGCAAAACACCTCCGCCTTGACATTGGCAGTCTACCTGTTGGTTGGCGGCGCGATGAGTTTGTACGTTAGATTTTTGTACCGTCAGTGTGGATCGTCAGCCAGCGATGCGGACTCGATCACGCGTGTGTTTCCACTGCTGACTCTGGTAACCATTGGAGTGATTGCGGTGGTGAAGTCGTCGATGGCGCTATCGCTTGGGTTGGTGGGCGCGCTCTCGATCGTACGTTTTCGAGCGGCCATCAAAGAGCCAGAAGAGTTGGTGTATCTGTTTCTTTGCATCGGAGTTGGATTAGCGTTGGGTGCAGGTCAGCCACTGTTGGCTGTGGTGCTGTTACTGGTCTCTTCGATGTTCATTATCGGCATGTATTGGACAGGACGAGGTCGACGCGATCAGAAGTTGTTGCTGACGATCAGCGGCGACGCAGAAAAATACTTTGGCAAAGGCGAAACAAACGCGCTGGCGGTTTTAGAACAAGTTTTCAAGAAGTTTGGACTTCAGCGATTTGATGTCGAACAAGGACGCGGCCAAGTACGTGTGGTGATCAAGGAGACACAACCCGGTGAGACCGGATCGTTGATGGCACAACTGCGCGAGCGTCTGCCAGATTGTGAGATCTCGTACGTGAACTTAAACGCAACTTGATTGGAAAGTGAATTTGAATTATTGAAAAATGGTGAGAGTGTGCTCAGCTTGATTGATGAAAGCGAAACGCGGCGAGACTTGGCAGAGCGGCGCGAAACAAAATTTGTTTTCGAAGATACCGATGTGAAAACGATTCGATCGCTGTTGCAAGGTAGCTCGAAGCGACTGGTCCACAATCGTCCAGTGTCCATCGTGCGGAGCATTTACTTCGACGACGCCAGCCTTTCGGCCTGCCATGCAAATCTCGATGGACTCGGGCTGCGCCGCAAGCTGCGATTGCGGTGGTATGACCAAATGAAACCCGGGACCAATTGCTATCTAGAAATTAAGTGGCGCGACAACCGGGTGACGGGTAAGCATCGGATGCGAGTCAGCGGTGCAACACCGATCGGCGAATGGACTTATCGGAGACTGTACGAGGAATTGTATTCAATCGTACCGGAACAGTTATTGGCCGATGTGGTTCAATACAACGAGCCGGTGGTGATCGTGGAGTACAAACGCGAACACTTCGCATCGATCGATGGTCGCTTGCGTTCGACAATCGATTACGATTTGAAATACTACGACCAAACGGGCAAGCGGGCTATATCTCTAAGCTTTCCGCAATGTAAACCGGATTTCGTAGTGCTAGAGGGCAAGACGCCGGTGGGGAGCGAAAATGAGTTAAAAGAGATGTTCTACCCGCTGCAACTGCGTGCTCAGCGCTGTTCGAAATATGTCCACGGCTGCGCAATGCTTGGCCTAGTTGCATATTGAAACACTTATCTTTGTAATGAGAGACTTGACATGAGACGAATTTTATTTGGAACACCAGGTATCGGCTTACTGGGTATCGGCTTACTGGGTATCGGCCTGCTGGGCATCGCCCTGTTCGCTCTGCCCATGCTGCTGGCACAGCAGTCGCCCTTTCCGCCTTTGCCAGTATTGCAGGCAATCGATAAGAACGGCGATGGTGAAATCTCAGCTGAAGAACTGGCTGCGGCACCCGCAGCCTTGCGTTCCCTCGATAAGAACTCTGACGGCAAGTTAGAGGGTGAAGAGATTATACCTGACTTCGGTTTTGGCCCGCCAGGATTCGGTGGACCGGGTGGTGGACCTGGTGGCTTCGGACCGGGCGGACCGGCAGGC
Organism: Planctomycetia bacterium; assembly: GCA_043771575.1. Lineage (GTDB taxonomy): Bacteria > Planctomycetota > Planctomycetia > Pirellulales > Pirellulaceae > Aureliella. The sequence continues at coordinate 6,083 of JAYVHC010000042.1, read as the reverse complement.
ATGGGAGCCAATCGAGCATTGGTGGAGAAATTTGACAAAGACGGCGATGGCCGTCTAAACACCGAAGAGCGCGCGGCAGCGCGCGCCGAATCGGGCGGCGGTGGCGGTGGTTTTGGTGGAGGACGCGGTCCAGGTGGACCTGGAGGTCGTGGTGGTCCTGGCGGCCCGCGCGAGCCTTCGAAGCCTGGGCAGAAAATCTCTGTCGATCAAGCTCCAAAGTTTCCCGATGCCGATCTCTATGACACTTCTATTCTGCGAACGCTGTTCATCACGTTTGACAACGACAAGTGGGAAGAGGAACTCGCAGCCTTCAATAATACCGACGTGGAAGTACCCGCCAAGCTGGTTGTCGATGGCAAGACTTATCCTCAAATTGGCGTTCACTTCCGCGGCATGTCATCGTACATGATGGTCCCGGCCGGCTCCAAGCGCTCACTCAACCTGACCATGGACTTTGTCGACGGGGACCAGCGGCTCTATGGTTACAAGACCCTCAACTTGCTGAATTCCAACGGTGACGCCTCTTTCCTTAGTAGCGTGCTGTATTCGCATATAGCTCGTAAATACATTGCCGCGCCGAAAGCGAACTTTGTGCGCGTGGTGATCAACGGAGAGAACTGGGGCGTGTATGTCAACGTGCAGCAATTCAACAAAGACTTTGTATCGGAGAATTTTGGTACAACCAAGGGAGCTCGCTGGAAGGTCAGCGGCAATCCGGGGGCAGACGGCGGACTGCGATACTTTGGCGAAAATGTTGAAGAGTACAAGCGTCGCTTTCAGATTAAATCCGGCGATGACGAACAAGCCTGGCAGGATCTTATTCAGCTCTGCAGACTGTTGAATGAAACGCCGACCGATCAACTGGAGGCAACACTGTCCGGCGTAATGGATATTGAAGAAGCGCTGTGGTTCCTGGCACTTGATTGCTCATTGGTAAATAGCGATGGTTATTGGACGCGAGCTAGCGATTACAGCATCTATCAAGATGAAAGTCGCAAATTCCACTTCATACCACACGATATGAACGAAGCCTTTCACGGTGCGATGGGTGGCGGCCCAGGTGGCGGACGTGGAGGTCGCGGTGGTCCCGGGGGTGGAGCTGAACGTGGCCGACCTCTCGCTGAAGGCGCGCCACCAGCCGACGAACCGCGACGTGGACCTCCGGGAGAGGAAGGCCGTCGGCCGGAAGGCGCCGGCCCCGGGTTCTTCGACTTTCTTGGATTCGGCGGCCCTGGCAGTGGACCAGGTGGTGGACCGGGCGGTGGACCAGGCGGTTTTGGCGGTTTTCCCAATGAAGGCGGTGTCGATCTCGACCCACTCGTTGGATTGGACAACGCGCGCATGCCACTGCGTAGCAAATTGCTGGCGGTACCATCACTGAAGGAAAAATATCTTCAGCGCGTGCGCACGATTGCTGAACAATCGCTGGCGTGGGCGGAGTTGGCACCCGTCATCGCGAGCGCTCGCAAGTTACTGGATAGTGAACTCGCTGCTGATACCCGGAAGCTGAACTCGCACGATGGCTTTTTGGTTGCTACCAGTCCCGAGTTACCGGCAGAAGGTACACCGCGACAAGGGCTGCGCAATTTTATCGAGACGCGTAGCGCCTACTTGCTTAAGAATCCAGCCGTGGCTGCCGTGAGTGGACTGAGTAAATCGAATCGAGTACCCATTATAGCTCCTTCAATCGACTTGAAAGCAATCGCTAAAAATCCGAATGCCAGTAGGGCGCGGGTGATCATCAACGAGTTGCTGGCCGGCAACACGAAGAGCGGCAAGGACCCGCAAGGCGAGTTCGAAGATTTCGTTGAACTCTACAATCTAACCGGCGACGCGATTGACTTGAGCGGCATGTATCTAACAGACAGCGAAAAATTGCCTCTCAAGTGGCGTTTTCCGGACGGCACAACGCTGGCCGCTAAATCCTATCTGGTGGTGTGGGCCGACGAACACAACAATGCGACTCCTGGACTGCACGCGAATTTTAAACTGTCGAGCAAAGGCGAAGCGGTCTATTTGGTCGACTCCGATCAACGCGGCAATGCAGTGATCGATTATGTAAAGTTCGATGCTCAGACCGATGACGTTTCCTTCGGTCGTCTGGCAAATCAAGCTGACAAGTGGCAACCGTTAGTTCCAACTCCGGGCGCCGCCAATCGTGCCGGAGAATAGTCGCGGTTGTTCCCGTACCGCACATTAAGTGTTTTTCGTATAATAAACACCATGGATGTTCAAGGAGCTGGATGAACCGCACGAGTTGGAATCGTACACACGGAAGCACACATGACCAGGATTCGTTTTTTGCACGCCGCGGACGTGCATTTGGATAGTCCGCTTTGCAGTCTGCGGAGCCTCAATGAGGCTACTGCCGGTCAGTTGCACCGCGCCAGTCGCCGCTCGCTTGAGACCATCGTGCAGACGGCGATCACGCAAAAAGTCGCCGCAGTTGTTTTCGCCGGCGATCTGTTCGATGGTCCAGTAAAAGATGCTGGCGCGGGATTGTGGGTCGAAAGCCAGTTAAAACGACTGGTACGTGAGAAAATTGCGGTCGTGTTGATTCGCGGTAACCATGATGCTGTCAGCAATGCGCAGCGAGTCATCCATTGGTCCGACGGTATTCACGAACTTTCCAGTGATGCTCCGCAAACGATTCGCCTGGATGACGCTAGACTTGCGATTCATGGCCAGAGCTTTGGTGCCCGGGCTGAATCAACGGATCTTGCGGCAACTTATCCAGCCGCAGTGATGGGATACTTTAATATTGGCCTGCTGCACACTTCGCTTAGCGGTTCGTCACAACACGACAGCTACGCACCGACTTCGATCGGCTTGCTCGAAAGTAAAGGTTATCAGTACTGGGCGCTGGGGCATATCCATCAGCGTACTGAGCAATCGCTGAGCGAGAAATGCTGGATTGGCTACTGCGGTAACACGCAGGGTCGACACGTGCGAGAGTGCGGCGTTAAAGGTTGCTACGTGGTGAGCGTGGAAGACAACCATATTGAAAAGATGGAGTTCGTCCCAACGGATAGCCTGCGCTGGCAATTGTTATCGATCGATCTGCGCAATGCGCAGCGTTTAAGTGACATCGAGGATTTGGTCGAGGACGCACTCAGTTCGTTGCTGGGTTCGACGCGCAGCGACGGTGTTGCTCTGGCGGTTCGATTACATTTGGAAGGGAACACCGCTCTGCACGCAGAGTTGACGCAACCTGCCACCATCGAACGCTTGTCGGATGCTCTCGCACTTCGCATTCATGAGTTGGCTGACGTGTGGCTTGAATCGGTCAAAATTCGCACACATCCCGCTAAGATGATGACCAACGCAGATTTGGACGTGCCGCTGAAGTACCTGTCGCTAGTTACTGACGAAGTCCGCGAGGATGCAAAGCTTCAGAAAGAGCTGTGGAGTGAGTTGGACGAGTTGCTGAAGAAGGCGAGAGTTGAGTTAACAGAAGTGGATTGGCCGCTGCTGCGCGATTCGGATCGCGATACGGAACTGTTGAACCTGGTTTCGCAAGCCGAAGATTTGTTGGTTTCGCGGCTCGTTCGGGCAGGTGAAGCATGAAGCTGGATCGAATCGTGCTCGAGAATTTTGGTGTATACGCGCGACAGAAATTTCAGTTCGACGGCGCGCCGCTGGTGTTGGTGTATGGACCCAACGAATCTGGCAAAACGACGGCGCTCAATGGTCTGCGGCACGCGATGTTTGGCTTTCCAACAAGGACTCCGTATCTAACGGGCAAGCCGATGTCGGCTGAAGTCTTGGGCAAATTGGCGGACGGTTCCGTGTTTCAGTTTTCGCGCAAAAAGGCGCGTAAAGATGAAGTCTCGGGTAAGCACGGACCGAGACGTTTGGAAGCCGAAGATCTTCCAGCGCTTTTCGGCAAGATGGATTTGGAAAGCTACCAACAACTTTTCGGATTCTCACTCGAAGAACTTCGGGCAGGCGAAGCGTCATTGAAGAGCGCAAAACTATCGGAGGCTTTGGCCGGTGGCGGAATGGGCGGGGCGAATCTACTGCAACAGTTGCGCGATGAATTAACTAACTCAACCACCACACTCTATCGATCGCGCGGGGCCAGTCAAATCGGCACACTGCTGAGCGAAATCCGCGCGCGTCAGGAAGAATTGAAAGCCCTGCAAGTCTTGCCGCAGGCGGTCGAAGAACTGCGTAGTAAGTTGCGTTCTGCGGCTCAGCGCGGCGACGACGCGAAGGCTCAATTCGCGGAGTTGCATCAGCAGTTAACACGCGCGGAGAAATTGAAGCATGCATTTCCCAAGCGACTGGAATTGCTTCGTATCGACCAAGCGCTGGCTGCAGTTTCCGTTCCCGAAGGTGTCGACGCAACCTTCATTGCGCAGTGGAGTGACTACGCACAACAGCAAACCCAATTAGCTCAAACCGTTCAACAAGAACAAGAGCGCTTGGCGGAGGAGCAGAAAGCGGTTGCTTTGCTCAAGGGAACAAATGCAATCCCGGAATCTAGCGACAGCGTCGAGGCGCTGGGCCATCAAGCGGCGAATATTCCGAAACTTAGGAATCAGCTCCTTGAGTTGAAACGACAGCATGAGGAAGCTGATGTTGGCCGCACACGAGCCTTGGAGACATTGGGAATTCGCGAGCCGAGCGAATCGTTGCTGAAGCTGTCCGTTAGCGCTCCACAGCGGAGTGAGTTGGAAGGTTGGGCGGCAACTTACGAACACACTCGTCACGAACTGCTCAGCGTCGCCGCCAAATTGGAATCAACTGCGGACCAACTAGCTCGCATGGACGATTCAAGCAATTTGGTAGACCTCCCCGATAACCTCGCAGTCCTGACGGACCTGGTTACCAAGATTCGCGATGAGGAACTGGCGACCGAGGCACTCATCGAAACCGTATGCGAAAAATGCGAATCCGCTGAATATGAAATTTCGGGCGCGCGGCTAAAGACGCGTCTGTCCGATTGCCCAACTCTCGACTACAGTTGGCCAATTCCAGCGGCACAAGATGTAGCGCGCTTTCTTCGGAACTTTGAGGATCAGCAGCGCAATACATCTCAAATCCAACGCGAGATTCAGCGACTTGACGCTGACTACTCAGTGTCTGAGAGAGAGCTTCGCGAGTTGGACCAGGAGGGTGAACGATCTTCCTGGGGCGAACTGCGACAAGTAGCAGTGGAATGCAATCAAGTCGTTGACAACTGGCTCGACGACTTGTCGCAGCCGTTAATTGCCTGCAGCATTACAGCGGAACAGCAGAAGTTGCGGTTGCAACAACTCCGTTTGCTATTTCAACGTTCTGATGGCTTGCTGCAGCAGATTGTTGATACGGCGGAGACTCTGGCAAAAATCGCCCAAGCTCAAAAGCACTTGCAGAATATCAATGCTAATATAGCGAATTCGCGACAGCAACTTGTTCAGGAGTCAGCGCGGCGGGCGGACCTGGAGCAACAGTGGCTTGAGGCGTGGAAAAACTGTCCGTTCACACCCCTTTCGCCCGAGGTGATGTCGAGCTGGGTGGTGGAATTCGAGTCTTGGTCACGAGTGGCTGCGGCACTGGATATCGAACGCAGGAAACTGGTTACGCGGCGTGCCGCCATCAAACAGCTTCGCAGCGAGTTAATAGATCAATGGCCCACGGTGATTGAATTCGAAGCCGGTTGGCAGGGATTGCAAGATCAGCTTGAGAAGTGGACGCAGACGGCTCGCGTGAGCCAATCAGAAACCGCACGTCGCTCGGTCGTGCAAACGATGCACTCTGAATTGGAGCAAAGGCGCGATGTGCTGACGAAACAAAAGCTTGAGATTGACACTTCCTACACTCAATGGTTGGTGACGAACGACCTTCCCGCCGCATGGCCGCTAGCACATGTCACGGTGCTGATTGATGGAATCGATCGGCTGAAACGCGAATTTCAAACGCTTAGGCGTAGCCAGGCACAAATAGAAGATCTGACTTCGCGAGTGGCTAACTTCGAAGCCGCGGTGCGCGTGCTCGCGTCAGAGTCTGAAGTTGTGAGTTTTGCACCGGAGGTCCTCGCCGAGCGCTGGCTTTCGGCCTTGCAAAACGCGCGAAAAGACGCAGCGGAGCGAGCGAAG
>JAYVHC010000041.1:0-4358 GCA_043771575.1 Planctomycetia bacterium | reverse complement strand
TCGCAACGTACATAACTCACCCGCTACGATCGCCCGTAAGCTCGCGCACGAAACCGCTGACGACGCATTGGCTGCCGCTGTGATCCTTGAGACCACCAAGAATTATCACGTCTACCTTGTGTCGCACCTCAAGCCAGAAACGGTTGAAGGGCTCGGCATGGGCGTCATCCAAGACGCCGCTCAGCTCGAGCACCTGTGCCAGCAGCACGCCAGCTGCGCTGTCCTTGGCTCAGCCCAACATCGGTTTGTCCCGCAAAGCTCGGCCTAGTGTGCCGCTCAATTGCTTTTGTGAAGTTGCCACCACTCTTCGACTGCGGCAGGTTCTGCCTACGCAGCTCCTCCACGATGGGGTTTGTTGCTAAAAGCAACGATTGCATATCCATTTTCTGTTTGCTTCGCGTTCCTGGCGGAAGTTCAATGGCAATCTTCAGTCCGTTCGACAGGGTGAAGCGAATCACGGTTATCGTCTTTGCATCTGCCGATAAACTTTGGGGTTCGTTCGAAATGCTCGGCAACGCGGCTGGCGATAGCCAAAACTCACTTGGATCCCACTCCTCGGATCCAGCTTTCTCCCCACCCTCAAGCGATTGACGTTTTCTTTCAGCCTGCGAGGCCAAGTACTTGTCAGCAACTTCCCAAAAATCGGTCGGTAGTTTCGCGATCGCTTCGAGCATGCGGGGTGTCAGCCCGAGGAACCGCTGCTGGATATCTGACAGTGACAAATTCTGGGCTTGTAACTGTTTGATAGCCACGATCTGCAAAACGTGTGTCTCATCGTAGTAAGCAACACGTCCTCGCATCTCCGCCGGTGGACTGAGCAATCCCAGGGTGGTGTAGTAGCGAATCGTGCGCGTATCTGGTACGGCTCGAACTCTCGCCGAAACCGCCGGCGCATAGTTGCTGGCCTGCAACGCCCTCGCCACCAACGTCCTCAACTCGCCGATCTGAAATTGTCTCGCCATGAGTATATATTACAGTGTCATGTGACAGTGTCAATTGCGGTAAGGGGCTCGTTTTGGTTTTTTGCTGCAAAGAAATTCGCCCGTACCGTTGTTGGCGAGTAGCTCCGCGACTCGACAACGCGCGCGAAAACGAAGTCTGATAATCAGACAATGGTTGCGCATGCGGAGCAACACGGCCACGTTGCACGGGCACTTCGCTTTTTTTCGCATGTGACTTACTTCCGCCCTAGATTATCGCCAATCCATTCTTCCAGCTCAGCCCAATCGACTGGCGGAAGTTTTGAAAGATCGGGGCGGAGGCGGACCGCGTCGTGGATGTAGATGTGCTCGATGCCGCTCTGGGGACGCTCGGTGTTCCAGTGGACTAAGACGCGGACGCAGAGGGGCAGCGAGCCGGGGACTTCGATTTCGTAGCCGCAGAGCAACGGGACTTCGATCCAGCCCAATTGCCGGGCAGCCAGCGCGGGGAACTCGGCGTTCAGATCCTTCGTAACAGTGAAGATGGCGCTGGCAATGTCCTCGGCTATGATCTGGTTGCGGCGAATCAATAACGCGAGCATCTGACGAGTCGCGTTGAGGATCGCGTCGCGAGAATTTTCGGTGACGGTCGTTGCGCCTCGTACGCCTCGGCTGCATAACGTCATAGCGGGCCTCGATCAAGGATTTGCGGAGGGGCGGTGCTCGATAACGGTTTGGGACGCTACTATATCACCAGTGGAGTTTGTGTTCAGCCCCCGTTGTACGTCCACCCAGGGAGCCGTATTGTCCAAGCCACAGGATGCGAGCCGCAGGATGCGAGCCGCAGGATGCGAGGCACCGTTTTTTGGCAGGATACGAGTTTATTGGCAGGATGCGGAGTCTCGGAGAGACGCGCCTACGTGAAAACCGCTTTTTCGGTAAAAAACGCCCATGAGTGAAACTAATCCTACTTTGGAAGCCGAACGCTCGTTCGATCCAAAGCAGTTTTCTATACTGATCGTCGACAACGACCGAGCTCATGCACGGGCGATGACGGAAAGCCTTGAGCGAGTTGGATATCGCTGCACCGTTGCTACCAGCGGCCCTGAAGGAGCGGCTCAGATCGATCAGAACACCTACAACGTGGTCGTTACCGATTTGGTGATGAACGACTTCGACGGCATGCAAGTTCTGCAGAAAGCCAAGCAAGCCTTGCCGGATTGCGAAGTGGTTTTGGTCACCGGCCACGCGACCGTTCCCAAAGCTGTGGAAGCAATGCAGGAAGGTGCGTTCAATTTTCTCGAAAAGCCGATTACGCCGGGTCGCCTCCGCGCAGTGACTGCTAAAGCTGTCGAAGCGGTTCAGTTGCGGCAGACGAACACCGAACTTCGCCAGCGACTGGACGAGAAATTCGGCTTCGAAGGTATCATCTTCGCCAGTCCGAAGATGCTGGACGTAATTGAACGCATTAAGCGCATTGCGCCGACCGACGCGACGGTCCTGATCACGGGTGAGAGCGGCACGGGCAAGGAAATGATCGCTCAAGCCATTCATCAAAACAGTCCACGCAAAAACAAGCGCATCAAAGCCCTCAACGTTCGCGCTGTTTCTGAGAATTTAGTCGAAAGCGAATTGTTCGGCCACGTCAAAGGGGCGTATACCGACGCCGTTAGTGATCGCATGGGCGCGTTCGAATTCGCCAACGGCGGAACCTTGTTCCTCGACGAAGTCGGTGACATGCCGATGAGCACGCAGATCAAATTGCTGCGGGTGCTAGAAGAAAATCAAATCACTCGCGTCGGCGATAACAAGTCGATCAAGGTCAACGTCCGCTTGCTGAGTGCGACCAACCGACCGCTTGAAGACATGGTCGCGCAAGGCGTGTTCCGAAACGATTTGTATTATCGATTGAAAGTGGTCACGGTTCACTTGCCGCCCTTGCGTGAACGGTTGGAAGACATCGTGCCGTTGATGGACCACTTCCGAAAGATGTTCTTGCGTCGTCATGGAAAAGGCCAATGCAGTTTCGCGCCAGCCGTGACTCGACGATTCTACGGTTACAACTGGCCCGGCAACATTCGACAGTTACGCAATTTTGTCGAAACCATGGTCGTGCTCGACACCGATGGCATTCTCGATTTAGACGACTTGCCACCCGAACTGATGGAAGATGGTGATCGGAAGCTATTGGCCGAGCAGCCTGAAAAACCAGCACTCGCAAGCAACTTCATCGCCGCCGGCAATGACTCGTCCTTGCTCGGTCGCACGATGGATGAAATTGAACGTTGGGCCATCGAGGAAACATTGAAGTTGACTGCAGGTAACCGCGAAGAGGCGGCTCGCATTTTAGCCATCGGCGCGCGCACGTTGTATCGCAAGCTGGACAAGTATCGGTCGGATACTGGTTCACTCTCTGGCGATTCTGAGCACCAAGAAACCGAAGAAGCGTGAGTGTACCGTGACGGTTTAGTTAACAATCTTAATGTCATCGCGACTCTGCTTGGCCCAGTAGAACGGCAAGCCGAAGCCGGCGATCACGAGAGTGATCAAACGGTAGATGGTGGCGACCAACATACCTGAGTAACCTTCTGGCATGTCAGGCAACGTCTCAAACAATTTTGCAAGAGCGGCTTCCTGATAGCCGAGACCACCTGGAGCTAGTGGAAGGGCACCGGCGGCAAGCGCAGGAGGAACGACCATGAGGTGGTCGGCCAAACTTGGATGTTCGGTGTACGCTCCGCAGGAGATCAAGTAAATGGAAAACGACAGCAGTGCATGCACACCGACGGAGGCGACAATGACACTGAGCAATGTCCAATGTTGCCTCCGCAGCAATCGCAACGCGCGCGCCATTCTGGCGAGCGATTCGCCGGCGATCGGAATGCCGTTTCCCCAGTCAATCAGGCGATCGAACCAAGCTCCGGCGTAGATTGCCGTGAGCAAGGCTACGATGGATGCCAGCGCGAGCCCGGTTGACCAATCGCGAATCACCGCTAACGGAGCCGGCAAACCCCCGCCCGAAAACGCAATGAGACTCACACTGGCCAGCAAGATCAAACCGAGCAGACCGACGGCACGATCGAGCAACACCGAGGCGACCGCTTCTGGCCGCCGCTGCGGTTTGTCTTTGGCAACAAGGATGGCTTTGAAAAGATCGCCACCAACGCTTCCGAATGATATGAAGTTCAGCAGATAACCAAGAAATCCCAATCGCAACGCCTCGATAGGCGTAAAAGGAATTTGGAAGGCGAGCACTAACCGGCGCCAGCGCAAAATACTAACAATGATTGCCATAAGTGCAGTGGCAGTCGCAAGTAGCATCAAATCCCAGCGTTTGGGTTGTTCCCAAAACACGCGATAATATTCCCGATCAACTCGCCACAGCAAATACCCAAATAGCGCCAGCGGGATTGCGACTTTAAGAAAGAGGATCGCGGC
>JAYVHC010000040.1:0-7377 GCA_043771575.1 Planctomycetia bacterium | reverse complement strand
CAGCGGCAACCAAGTGCGCTACACGCCGCGGCCCGACTTCCACGGTACCGACACTTTCTTCTATGAAGTCAGCGATAACGGAACGAGCGGCGGCAGCCCGGATCCGATGATTGGTCGTGGCACCGTAACCGTTACTGTCCTACCGGTAAACGACACACCTCGCGTTGTATCACCGCTGGGTACGGTTACGATGCTGGAAGATGCACCGGCTCGCGTCATCGACCTGAATACGGTGTTTTTCGATCCGGATGTAGCCAGCAATGGCGAAACGTTGACTTTCACTGTTGAGCCGGGCCACAACACAGCCCTGGTCACTCCGACGATTAGCAGCGGTTTGCTGAATCTACAGCTACTGGCCGATAAGAATGGCTCGACGATAATCACCATCAAGGCAACAGACTCGACAAATCGGTCGGTAACCACCCAATTCAGTTTGGTGGTTACTCCGGTCAATGACGCGCCTCGGTTGGTGAAAGCTCTGCCTAACCTTGCGGCCATCGAAGACGTTAATCCAGCGAACGTTGTGCTTTCGCCTGAATTTTTCTTCGATCCAGATATTGCCAATGGTGACGTACTCACTTACAGCATCACCAGCAATTCGAATCCGTTGTTGGTCACTCCCTTCATCACGGGTGGCTCGCTCGGGTTCAGCCTAGGTGCGAATCGCTCGGGCAGCTCGATCATCGTTGTGCAAGTGTCCGACACGAGTGGTCAAACAGTCAGCGGCACTATGACGCTAACGGTGGCGCCGGTCAACGATGCACCGGTATCCGTCGCAGACAGCTACACGGTTCCACGCGGTACGACCCTTCGGACAACGGATCCACGGGGCGTGAATGCCGACCCGAATGACAATGGTGTTCTGGCGAACGACAGTGATCCAGAAGGCAACACGATGACGGCCTTTGTGGTGACTCAGCCGACGCACGGTACGGTCACGATGAATGCTGATGGAACCTTCACATATGTTCACGACGGGCTGTCACGAATTACCGATACGTTTACCTATCGAGCCAGTGACGGGGGTGCGCAGAACTCGCTCGGCGCGGTGACAACGGTAACGCTGACGATCGGCCAAGCTCCGCCTCCGCCGCATCAAAACCCCTTGGTGGTTGGGAACGAAGACGGCACCACAGGTCACCGTGACGTAAACGCAGACGGCTTTATTACTCCGATTGATGCCTTGCTCGTTATCAACTTCCTGAACACCAATAATGGTGGCAGGTCAGTGGTTGGTCTGCCTGCTCCACCGCCATATCGCGATGTGAGTGGCGACAACTTCATCTCCGCGCTCGACGCGCTGTTAGTAATCAATTACCTCAATACGCGCGGCCGTTCCGGTGGCGGTGAGGGGGAATTGACTGGCGAAGGCGAGTCAACGGCGGCGCAGTGGATGTCGCCAATCGATGCCGGTCGTGGACTCGAGAATTCCAGCATTGGAGTTCGCACCCGCGACTTGTCCCCTGGCGAACTGTATGGTCCACTCAAACCGACCGAATCGGGAGACGATTTCTTCGCCGAAGTGGGCACGGATGCATGGTCTATGGCGGATACCAGTTGGGCGGACGTACCGAATGAGGTCACGGAAAGTCAGGAAGTGCCGGTTGATCTGGCGTTTGCGAGCTTAATGCCGGACCTACATGAAAATGGAGCGACGTAAGTCGTGACAAAAGCGATCGTTGGATCAAAATCGACCCATTAGGGAAAATGTAACGCGGAAAGGTGCCAAAATGGTACCTTTACGCCGTTTGACGTGAATAAGACAATCATTCCGACTCAGAGTTTGTTTCATATATGTTGACCTGGAAGGTAAGTCGTATGGCTAGCCACCTTTTTTCTCGGCCCAGCTCTGCCAAGTTCATTCTACGCAATCGTTTGCGTCGAGTACTACTCGAATCGCTCGAACGCCGCGAACTCATGGCCGCAGACTTAATGGGCGTCAGTGACTTGGGCGCTCCTGTCAGTTACACGTTGGCCGGTCAAGCGTCACAACCGCTAGCCTTCCAAACCACTGGCGATCTGAGCGGTATGTCACCGGACGAGGTGACCAGCTACTTGGACACGGCCTTCAGTTCGTCAGGGGGCGATCTCACCTCGCGAGCTTGGTTCCCACTCATCCAGGAAAGCTATTCGAAGTGGAGCGAACAAAACGGCCTGGCGTTTTCTTATTCCAGCGGCCTGAGTGCCACAGATGGTTTAGTCGCTGAAGGGGAGGCCGGCGGTCCGCGGGTACTTTCTATCGCGCCCAACTCTGGAGACATTTTCAGCTTCAACAACGTCAACACGCTGACCGAAGCGCCCACCGAGCTGATTTTTCGCTTCGACGGATCCAGCGGGATCGACTCAAACACCATTTCCCGCGGCATCAAACTGATTCGTGCCAACCGAGATGGTGTCTTGGGTAATGGCAATGATCAAATCATCACACCGGGTTACCTCAATTTCGGTGACAACAACAAAATCGTGGTGATGCGATTTGCGACGACTTTACCGGATGATCTCTACCGCGTCATGGTTATCGGAGCTGATAACGTTCCAGCCAACGAAACTGCAATCAAGAACGCCGCCGGGAAGACTCTCGATGTTCGAACAGTAGATTCAACTCCTTTAGATCTCACCCGCGACTCCGTTGACTTCAAAGTCGAACTCGGTGCGCAGGTGGTGGCTGTTGTTCCGCAACCCGTCGATCGGCTTGCATCCAATACAGTAAATTTGGTGCAGAGCGGTGCATCGTTTAGTTTGCGTGTGCATCAAGGCGATACGACCAACAACGCTGCTGGCACAGCGGTCAGTTTACGTTTGGTCCAGTTCGGTACCACAACCACTGCGGCTTATGACAAGCCAACCAACCGCATCACCGTTAGTTTGGCACCGGGTGCGACGGTTAATGACGTCACCACAGCCATCGATACAGGTCTGGCGGGTAATTTCTCTATTGGCTCAGGCAGCGTTGTTGGTGGTGGAAATGTCGTCAACGCTCTCGACCTCGGTATTCGTACCGTATCGCTTACGAACTGGTCGCTGGATCCGAAACAAAACCAAATTCGGATTTACTTTAATGATGACGATCTCTTTGGCGCAGCTGTCAAGACCGGGGATTTTGCACCGAATCCAACGGTGGTCGATCCGGCCTTTTACCAGTTGATCCTTACAAACGATACGGTTCAGCCCAACGACGATGTGGTTTTCGATGCTGCTTCGATCAGCTCCATCAGTTATGACCCGCTACTTAACCTAGCCACGATCACTTACCTTCAGCCACTTTACCAATTGGCAGGGGGCGTTGGGACATTTCGTTTGCGCATCGGTGGTAAGGATACCGTAGCTAATGTTCTGGACACGAAGACCATTTCACCGCTCACTTTAGCAGGTGATCAAAGTGGTGATTTTACAGGCGCATCCAACGTCGCTGGGCCATTTGCGCCAGTTACCTTTAGTTCGTCGACATCGATTACGGTGAATGAAAGCATCATTACCACTTCGACCGCCGTCCTTCCATTGGATTATCCAGGCAGCAATTTTGAGCCTGGCCATCGCGATATCCAAGATGAAAACCATCTCATTAATGGCGGTGATGCATCGCCGCAGATTTCGACGCAGTTCTACAATTTTGCGCTCAACCGACCCTACGGTCTGGATGCAGCAGGTCGCCCCGTCTCGACAACGATTACGCCAGATCAGCTGGCCCGTACTCGGGACATCTTTGAGTTTTACTCAATGGTAATGGGCATCGACTTTGTGGAGAGTGAGTCTGCTGGGTTGACGGTTGTGGTAGGCGATATGTTTCCTAATGGAGTCCAAAGTGGTCCTGGTGGAGTCATCGGAGTTGCCGGTGGCGGCCTTGCCATCATGGACAGTGCCGAAGTTTGGGATAATAGCTTTGGTGGTCAGTCGGGAATACCAGGCTCACTGAATTACTTCTTGGTCACCATGCATGAGATTGGGCACTTGCTTGGCCTTGGACATGCGACCGAGCAACCGGTTCTCACCATCATGGCTGGAGGTGCGCTGCCATTCACCGAGTGGTCTTTCCCCGGTGATGCTGACATTGTTCATGGACAGTACTTGTACCGACCCGACAATCGCGATGTGGACAGTTACAAGTTCGTGGTCCCAGCAGGCAAGTCGGGTACGTTTACAGCAGAAACTTTTGCTGAACGTCTGCCTAACAGCAGCAACCTCGATACCTACCTCACGCTCTTAAAGGAGACGCCCAGCGGATTTGAAGTTGTCGCCATTAACAATGACAATTACAGCTCAGATTCGTTCCTTTCGGTGAAGCTGACCGAAGGAAATTACTTCATCAGCGTTACCGGCAAGGGCAACGAGAATTTTAATCCATTGATTGCGAACACGGGCGACGGCGCAATTAGTCAAGGCAACTATCAGCTCAAGATGGATTTCCAAGAGGATGCCGCCGCGGCGTCGATCGTTGATCCGGCTGGTTCAGCATTGGATGGTGACGGCGATGGATTGGCTGGCGGAAATTTCAATTTCTGGTTCCGTACTGCAGCCCCCGTCGGTGTGGCTGCACCTGGCGCGCCCAAAACGATCTATGTCGACAAGGGCTTTGCAGGGGCACCTACGGGCAGTCCTGCTGCACCTATGAACAGCTTGGACCTAAACAACACGGTGAAGTGGCCCGCGGGGCTCGTGCAACCGGGTGACATTATTCGCGTGGTTGGCAGTTTAGGCTCTGACCGCCAATTGGGAACATCGGCGGACAATCCTGCCTATGAAATTGGGCGCGGGGGAGTCGGCAATGCCATACTCTCCGACGGTATCAATTTAGAAGTTCCGCAAGGTGTTACGATGATGATCGACGCCGGAGCAATTTTTAAACTGGGCAACACCCGTATCACTGCGGGCAGTTTAGATGCAGGTATCGACAAGAGTTTCTCCTCGTTGCAGGTTCTGGGTACCCCGCGCCAGACTGCAAACTTCACGAGCTACAACGATCAGAGTCAAGGTACAGATACCAATCCTTTGGTAACTTCGCCTCAGGCTGGCGATTGGGGTGGACTTGACCTGCATAACAATATCGATCGCCAGGAAGGCCGCGGCGATTACGAGCGAAAGGGAATTTTCCTCAATTACATCGCCAGCGCCGATATTCGTTATGGGGGCGGTCAGATCACGGTCGCGTCTCCGAGTCCAACGATCAATCCGATCAATCTCAATGAAGCTCGGCCGACGTTGCTTTACAACAACATTCGTTTTAGCGCGGATGCAGCCATTTCCGCTGACCCAAATAGTTTCGAAGAAACTCGATTTACCGAAGATCGTTATCAACTTGCGCAAATTTTCCGACCAGACTATGACCGAGTGGGTCCAGATCTGCGCGGAAACCTTGTGACCTTTAACACCGTCAATGGTTTGTTCGTGCGTACATCCACCTTTGCTGGTGGTCCGCTGACCGTTTTGGAAACAGCCGCGCGTTGGGACGATACCGACATTACGTATGTACTGGGCGAGAACCTAATCATTGCCGGCACGTCAGGTGGATCGTATCTCGAAACGACTGCCCCAGACGTGAGCTTGGTGCAAACCAATAATTCTGTTGCCACTGGCGGTACGTTGGCAAGCCAGACTGTTTTGTACAAAATCAACTTTGTGGATCGTTTCGGCGGCCAAAGCATTCCGAGTGCAGCTACTCCAGCAAAGACTGTTTCCATTGGATTTAATGCTGTACAGCTGGCCAACTTACCGGTAGCAGCCGGCGATTTCGTTGGTCGGCGATTGTGGCGTTCGTCAGATGCTGGAGTTACTTACCGATTGGTTGCAGAACTGGATCGCGGCACTACCAGTTATACCGATATCGGTGCAGACTTAGCTGCCGTGCTGGTGAATCCGAACGCGACCAGCTCCCAACGCGCTCGTCCAGATTCGCGACTACAAATTGATCCGGGCGTAGTGGTCAAATCATCCGGCTCGCGCATCGAAGTTGGCATGAGCGCTCAGTTAATCGCTGAAGGTTCAGCAGATCGCAAAGTGATTTTTACCAGCCGCTCTGACGACCGCTATGGCGCGGGTGGAACCTTTGATACCAATAGCAATCTTTTAGCTACCAATCCTGGCGCTGGTGATTGGGGCGGATTACTCGCACGCCATTTGTCGTCCATTAGTATCGATCAAGCCCTGATCACCTTCGGCGGTGGTGTGACGAGCGTAAGCGGTGGCTTCGCAGGCTTCAATGCCGTCGAAATCCATCAAGCCGATGGGCGAATCGCTAACAGCATTCTCGAGAACAATGCCTCTGGTTTGGGCGGCAATAGCGGTGCCAATCGCGATGGACGTGGCCCGCACGACGCAAGTGTCATTTTCGTGCTCGGTAGTCAGCCCGTTATCGTTGAAAACATCATTCGCAATAACTCGGTTTCCAACACCAGCGCGATCAGCGTCAATGCGAGTGCGCTGAACACCGACAACGTGCAAGATCGTGGACGCCAAACTGGCACGACCGATCGAGCAGCTGCCGGTTTGGGTAACAGTGGACCACTCGTAGACGGAAACTTGTTGTCGGCGAACGGTTTGAACGGTATGCGCGTGCGTGGGCAGATCCTGACAACGGCCACGGTTTGGGATGACACAGACACGGTGCATATTTTGCAGAGTGAAGTGGTCGTACCTGACCTGCACACCTATGGCGGATTGCGGTTGCAAAGCAAGTCGGATGAGAGTTTGGTTGTGAAATTGGGAAGCGGTGCGGGCATAACCGCAACAGGTACTCCTCTGGAAAACGTCGATCGCAGTGGCGGATCCTTGCAGATTCTGGGGGCACCAGGATTTCCTGTGGTCTTGACCAGTCTATCCGATGATAGCGTCGGCGCTGGTTTCGATCCCAACGGTCGTCCGCTGGTTGATACCAACAACAATGGCGCTTCCGTAGGCGCGGCAGGCAACTGGCGAAGTATTAAGCTAGAGCCGTACGCTAATGATCGAAACCTAGATACTACCTTCGAGTACGAACCGGATCAGATTCAAGATAAGGGCACCAACGATACCGCTTCGGCTGCACAAAGTTTGGGCGCATTGGCCGCGAAGACCAATGGTGGTGATGAGAATCTCCGCTTGGGCTTTACTTTGCATGGAACGATAGCAGCTCCTCAGGATTTGGACGTTTACAGTTTTACGGGAACAGCAGGCACACCGGTTTGGATCGATATCGATCAAACCAACGGTTCACTCGATACCGTAGTTGAATTGGTTGATTCTAGCGGAGTAATCATAGCGCAGAGCAATAACTCGCTGCAGGAATCGGCGAACCCCGCGCTTATTTTTATCACCAGCAACCCAGCCAAGATCACTCCCGAAAAAGTTCAGCCTTTGGATCAAGATTCCTTTGCGCCGAAGAACTCTTTCCAGCCCACGCTGGCA
>JAYVHC010000039.1:0-6612 GCA_043771575.1 Planctomycetia bacterium | reverse complement strand
GACATAGTCGACGCGCGGTTCACTCCGCCGAAGGGTTTGGTTAAGACAGCCGAAGATGCGCTGGCCAAGGGGCAAGTCGCCGTATTGACGCTGGCGGCTGGCGTGGGCAGTCGCTGGACGCAGGGCGCTGGAGTCGTGAAAGCACTGCACCCCTTCTGCAAAATGGCAGGAAGCCATCGCACGTTCCTGGATGTGCATCTGGCCAAGAGCCGCCGGATCGGCGAAATATACGGAATTTATCCGACTCATATTGTGGCGACCGGCTACATGACCGATGCGCCGATTCGCGCTGCGGTGAATTCGATCGAGTATCCCGGTTCGGTCATCGTTTCACGTGGCAAGAGCGTTGGTCTGCGCATGATTCCCACGGCTCGCGATCTGCGCTTCGCATGGGAAGAGATGCCGCAACAATTGCTCGACGAACAGCAGGAGAAAATGCGGCAGAGCGTGCGCGCGGCGTTGCTTGGTTGGGCGCGAACGGCGGGCGAATGTAATGATTACGTCGACAATTTACCCATGCAGTGTTTGCATCCAGTCGGTCACTGGTACGAGGTGCCGAACTTGATGCGCAACGGCGTGCTGCAAAAGTTATTGCAGGACCAGCCTGGGTTACGTTATCTACTGTTGCACAACGTCGATACGCTGGGCGCGGCTATCGATCCGCATGTTCTGGCCCTGCATATGACCAGCGGCGCCTGCTTGTCACTCGAAGTGATCACGCGCCGCATCGAAGATCGCGGAGGTGGTTTGGCGCGAGTTGACGGTCGCGTACGTTTAGTCGAAGGGCTCGCCATGCCCAACGAAGAAGACGAATTTAAGCTGTCTTTTTACAACTCGATGACAACCTGGATCGATATTGACCGCTTGCTGGAAGTTTTTGGTCTGTCGCGAGGGATGCTCGACCAGCAAGATGCTGTCGACGAAGCGATTCGTCGGCTGGGTCGTCGCCTGCCGACTTACATTACGCTTAAAGACGTCAAAAAACGCTGGGGCAACGGCCAGGAGGATACGTTCCCAGTTTCTCAATTCGAAAAACTGTGGGGCGATATGACTGCTGTGCCCGAAGTCGATTGCCAGTTTATCGCAGTTTCCACCTTGCGCGGCCAGCAACTGAAGGAACAAGCCCAACTGGACGGTTGGCTTCGCGACGGATCCGCTGCGGAAATTGAGAAGTTATGCAGATGGTAGCTATTGTATGGAAAAAAACGGTTCGCTCTTGACAGATATTGTGACGTATAATTAGTGTGGAATGTGGTGGTAGGGTAATCGACTCTTCAATGGAGGATTGCCGCGTGGGTAGTGATGACATTGAGATGACGCTAGGCCGTTTCTTTACCGGCCTAAGCGAACACGTTTTCCATTCGCAATTGGGCGTAGTCGACACACAAATCGTTGATTACATCAGCAGTTTGCTCGTTCGCTTTTCGCGTTTCGATGCGATGAACCGCGTCCGACAACTCAATGGCCAACCAGCTGTCGAAGTCATTGTCATGGTTGCCGAGGCTGAGATGCGAGTGGGTGAGGCACGCCGCGAAGTCCACCGACACATCGGCGATTACACGTTGTTTTGGACAGGTGTCTACCCTGAAGCGCTGCGCGACATGAAATCGCCAGACAAGAAAGATC
The DNA here is from genome assembly GCA_043771575.1 of Planctomycetia bacterium. Classification (GTDB taxonomy): domain Bacteria; phylum Planctomycetota; class Planctomycetia; order Pirellulales; family Pirellulaceae; genus Aureliella. The sequence goes on along the minus strand of JAYVHC010000039.1, from coordinate 4,986 downwards.
AATTCGTGAGTTATTGCGCTCAGGGCAAGCGGGCCTATCGCATAGCGAGTTCCATCCGTTGTGAAGAGTCCAAAGCGTCCAACGATTTGCTACAGCGCCTGAGCGACCAATTCGAGATGTGCGCCTATGGTTTGCGCGAGATTCGCCGCGAGTGGGAACGTCGCGACGGCGACGGCGAAAGCGACGTCCCCTTCTTGCTGATCTAACAGTGCTTCGTCCCGATTAGATTTTTGGGTTCGCGCAACGGGAGGGCGAGGTTCCTACCGAGCCGTTTACCGAGCCGTTTACCGAGCAGCTCAGCACGAGCTTTGCTCAAACGGTTAGGGCTTCGAGTTCAGCGACGAGGGTGCTGAAGTGCTCTAGTGCAGTTTGCACGGGAGCGGGACTGGCCATGTCGACACCCGCGTCGCTGAGCAGGTCGAGTGGATCTTTGGAACATCCGCTGCTGAGGAAACGCAAGTAGTCGGAGCGCTCGGATTCGGAACCCTCAAGCACTCGACGCGATAGGGCGATTGCGGCAGAGAGTCCAGTGGCGTACTTGTAGACGTAGAACGCCCGGTAGAAGTGCGGGATGCGGAAGCACTCGAGCGAGAGTTGGTCGTCGACCACAAAATCAGAACCGAAGTAATCGTCCAGCAACTTGCGGTAAACGGCGCGGAAGGATTCGACGGTTAGGGGTTCCCCACGTTCGGCCATCTCATGCGTCATCTTTTCAAACTCCGCGAACATCGTCTGTCGGACAATGGTGGCGCGAATGCTGTCGATCTCGTGATTGAGCAGGTAAGCCTTGAGTCGATTGTCGCTGGTGCTACGGAGCAGATAGTGTGTAAGCAGTTGCTCGTTGAAGGTGCTAGCAACTTCAGCTACGAAAATCGTGTAGTTGTAATACTGGAACGGCTGGGTCCGCTTGGAATAGTAACTGTGCATGGAATGGCCCGCTTCGTGTGTGAGCGTGAATAGGTCATTGAGCACCGTGGATTTGTAGTTCATGAGAATGTACGGGTCCGCATCAAATGTCCCGCAGCTGAAAGCACCGCTTTGCTTGCCTTTGTTGGGATAGCGATCACACCACCGCCCGCGCAGGCCCTTGGCGAGTGCCTGACCGTATTCGGTCCCGAGCGGTGTGAGCGAATCGATGACCGTTTCGACAGCATCGCCCCATGGTCGGTCGTGCTCCATGTCGCTGAGAATGGGAACGTAGGTATCGTATTGATGGATGTCGTCGAGTCCCATTTTCTTACGGCGCATATCGATGTAGCGATGCACGGCGGGTAGCTTTGAGCGGACGGCACCGATCAAGTTCTCGTAGACCGAAATCGGCACGTTGTCATGGAACAACGAGGACTCAAGCGCGGACGGATATTTACGGACGCGCGCATAGTAGACGTCGGTGTGAATACTGCCAGCGAGCGTGGCCGCAAGCGTGTTTTCGTGGGCTTGAAATTGAGCATAGTATTGATGGAAGGCGGTTTTGCGAACACTGCGAGTTTGAGAGATCATGAATTGGCTGAAGGTGGAATTAGTCAATTCAACCGTTTGGCCTTTTTCGTTCTTGAGCTCGCCGAACTTCAGGTCAGCGTCATTCAATTGACGGAAAACTTTGCTGGCCGTCTGAGACATTTCGCCCTGGAGCGCGATCAACGATTCTTCGGTGTCGGTCAGCGTATGATCGCGATAGCGCACGATGCGTTCGAGCAGCAAGCGATACTTTTCCAAGCTCGAATCGGCCAAGATCGCGGCCATCTTTTCGGGAGCGATCGAGAGCAGTTCAGGCCGCATGTAGCTGGCGGCTTGGCTGGCGCGAACGGACATGTTTTGAAAGCGGCCAGTGAGAGCTTGGTAGGCATTGTTGGTTTGATCTTCAGTGGTCCGCAAGAAAGCGTACGTCCCCAGACGCTCGGCTAATCGGTCCATTTCGAGGTCAAAGTCGATCAGCTCAGCGATCACTATGGCACCTTCAGACAACCGTCCGCGAAAATTCGCGAAGCGTGGAATTTCACTTTCGAACTTCTTAAAGTCCGCTTCCCAGGCATCGTCAGAGGCATACAACGTCGATAAATCCCAACAATCGGTAGCTGGTACCTCACTGCGTACGGGAAGGTGTTGGGCTTCAGACATTCAAAAACTCCATTGTAGGGGCGTGAGTTACTAAGTAGCGTAAGCTTCCAGCTTGCGGCTGTCTTGCATTTACGGCTGTGAAACCTCTTGGCAAGCCGGATGCTAACCCCACTGGCCGGTTTTGCAACAGTTTATGCTACAATGTACCTTCGCGGGATTGGACTAAAATGAAAACCTGGAGCAAGGGTGATGAGCATGTACACGAAAGATTTTCGTCGGCTGCTGCGGCTGTCGGTCGCGTCGTTGTCGATCACTTCGTTGTGCGGCTTGGCCACGCTGGCTAACGCACAACAGGCTGCGACGAGCTATGCGGATGCAATCGTTTTACCTCAATATTACCCTGGGATGGGTCGCGTGATGGTACTCAGTGGCATCGAGTCCGCTCGGCCAGTTAAGAGTGAGACGATTTCCTTCATCCAGGTTGCCAGCCCACCTAACAGCAGTGACCAAGCCAAGCTGACGATTCAAGCTACCGTAACGCCGGATCAACCGAACCAGTTGAAAGTAGTTGTTCTACAGCAACCGATTGTTCCGCAACCCATAGCGCAGCAAGAGACCGTACAGCCGAATCAGGATTCTCAACTGCAGCGAAGAACCGCACCAGTCCAGCCGCAACGCGATCAACCGCAGCTGCGCAGAGAACAGCCCCGAGAAGTACAAGGAGTTCCGCTCAATCCAGCAAACCGAGATCAGCCGAACCGAAACGAAAATCGGGGTAACGAAGAACGACGCGAGCCAGCTCGTAATAGCGACAGAGTCGGCGAACGTCCTGGAAGTGATCGTGGGCCTGATCGTGACGCAGCTTCCAATGGGCGCGGTCCTGGTTTTGGTGGCCCTGGCCCTGGATTGGGTGGCCTTGGATTGGGTGGCCCTGGATTGGGTGGCCTGGGTTTCAATCCTGACCTGGGTCCCTGGATGCGCGGCGGAATGGATAGCGGGCCAAATAATGGACCAAATAATGGACCAGGGCGCGGTGGGATAAACAACGGACCGGGGCACGACTTGGACTCAATCGACCGGATCTTCAGCTCGCCAGTGGTGCGTCAGTTTTTGCAACTGAAAGAAGAGAATCTGCAGCTCAAGGCGGAGTTGAAGATGAAAGAGCGTGAGCTCGAAATGAAAATGGAAATGACGGAGATGCGACTGCGCATGCACATGGAAGAGGCTGAAAAACGTGTACATCAGGCCAACCAACAAGTGGCTGAAATGAGGGAGCGTTCGGGTGGCCGGGAGCAACCCGCTGCTCGCGCTGAAGCTGCTGAGCGTGCTGCCAAGGCCGACCCCCAGCGCGCTCGAAAAGAAGCGATTGAGCGGGAAGCAAACGAACTCAAAGGCGATAGAGCTGCTGCGGAGGCGGAAAATCAAGGTCAGGATTTGAGGAAATCAATCGAGCGTCTCACACAAGAACGCAATCGCCTCGTAGCCGAGTTAGAAAATGTTCTCAGGCAGAGCGAGGAAATGAAACGTAAGCTCAACGCTGTTGTTCAAGAAGCTGTTGTTCAAGAAAAAGCGAAGATGGAAAAATCTCCCGGTGAACAACAACTTGAAAAAGCTCTACGATCCGCCGAGCAAGCCGCAAAATTGCGGAAGGAAGCTCAATCGAAGATGACCGAAGCCAAAAAAACGGAAATGAAAAAGGACGAGGCCTACAAGGAAAAAACCGGCAAACGCAAAAAGGGGCGCGAGGAAACGGAGCGCGACGAAGCTGGCGTCGGAAGAAACAATGACACGGTAGACCAAGAGGGTAACAAGTAACATGCTGGCGGCTCAGGTTGGAGTGATATGAATCAGCGAGCGACGCGTGGATGCGTTTTCGCTGTGTTGGCGTTAGCTCTGGTGTTGCGAATTTCGGCGGCCGCCTTTTGGCACCGCGCTGCGGAACAGGAAGGACGTCTATTCCGGCTGGGAGATAGTCACAGCTACTGGATTCTTGCCGGCGAATTGGCTCGCGGACGACCTTACCAATACGGTAGTCCGAATGCGAGCATCTTTCGGGCTCCGGTGTATCCACTTGTTCTCGCGCCCTGGACGTTGATCGCTGACGAACAATCGGCGGTTTGGGCGGCGCGGTTGGTGGGCTGTGCGTTGGGAACAATTGCCGTGGGGCTGACCATGGTCCTCGCGCAACGACTCGGCGGAAAATCGCGGATAACCAGGATGCTGGTCACTGGCCTGCTAGCGGCCGTTTATCCAGGCGCGATTGGCATGAGCGTCGTAATTCTCAGCGAAGCCGTCTTCTGCCCCCTGATGTTGCTTTATCTATGGCTTTGGCAAGTAGCTTGGCAGCGACCCTCAGCGCGCAGTGCGATAGCCATAGCTTTAGCCGCCGGCGGGGTAGCAGGTTTGGCTATCTTGGCGAGGCCGAGCTGGTTGTTGTTTGCGACGATGGTGTTCGCAACTGGAATGGTGTTGGGTCCACGGCGACCACGCCATGCTGCGATTTTCATCGGTACTCTGTTAGGCATCGTCATCGCGATGAGTCCCTGGTGGCTTCGCAATGCTAGCGTGACAGGTGAGTTCGTGTTGACAACCTTACAAGTTGGGCCGAGTCTTTACGACGGTCTGCATGCAGGCGCATCCGGGGGCAGCGACGAGGGAATGGCCTTCATGTCGCAATTCGCCGAAGAGCAGCGGGCTCAAGATGACGCCAGTGATTCGTTGCGCAGCACGTTTGAGTTTCGCTTGAATCGCAGAGCGCAGCAGGCATCGCTCGAGTGGATCAAGTCGCATCCGGCGGATGTCGCTTTGCTGGCTTGGCGAAAATTCTTACGAACATGGTCCCTTTGGCCTAACGGTGGTGATATCGGATCGGGTACTCTGCGAGCGCTCCTCACGGTGAGTTGCTTTGCCATCGTCGTGTTGGCTTGC
>JAYVHC010000038.1:0-3602 GCA_043771575.1 Planctomycetia bacterium | reverse complement strand
TTCGATTGATGTATCAATTGACAAAATCCGCGCAATTGAAATGCGTTCCATGGCGGAGCGTGAGGTGGCTGCAGCTACAACATACTGGACAGCTCTCGCGGTAGGGATGATCGCAACGATTGCAGGACTGGCCTTGGTCGTTAGCGTTGTGTACCTATTGCAGCACAATCGGCGACGGGCTGAGCAAGCGGCAGAGACACTCCGTGCGGAACAAGTGCGATTGCAAGCCAGTTTGGATCGAATTCGCCGCCTCGAAATGGACAACAAGCGTATGGATCAACACATGCGTTCGTTCGTTGAACAAGTAAAAGACTATGCCATCTTTGCGATGGACGAGAACTGTCTCGCGACCACTTGGAACAATGGAGTATTGGAAGTTCTTGGATTCGAAGAAGCTGAATTCATTGGTCAGGATATTCGTCAGTTGATATTCGTTCCCGAAGCTATCGAATTGGGCATTCCGAGGACTGAGTTTGAAACGGCCTCCAAGTTAGGAAGCGCAAGCGACGACCGCTGGATGATGCGAAACGGAGGAGGTCGTTTTTGGGCCTCAGGAATTACCAGCGCGGTCAAAGACGATCATGGTAACGTTGTCGGTTTTAGCAAAGTGATGCGCGACCTAACGGAACAAAAACGAGATGAGGACGAACTAGCAGCCTTAGCCGCCAAGCACTCGGAATCGCATCGCCGTATGAGTGAGTTTATGGCCACACTGGCACATGAATTGAGAAACCCCTTGGCTCCTATACGAAACGCAATTGATCTGATGGGAATGTCGTCACAAAGCCCAGAGAATGAAGAGTTGCGAGCGTTGCTGGATCGACAAGTGGACCAAGTCATTCGGTTGTTAGATGATTTGTTAGACGTTTCGCGAATCGGTCGTGGAAAGATTGTTCTCCACCGAGATGTGGTTGATTTGCGGAGCGTCATCCAGTCTGCGATCGAGGCCTCCGAAACGCTCATTCAAGAGAAAGGGCAGAAACTGCAGGTGAACACTTGTGACCAAGAGGTGCTAGTCAATGTCGATCCAGCTAGAATAACTCAAGTCGTTTCCAATTTACTAAATAACGCATCGAGGTACAGTGACCAGGGTGGTGAGATCCAACTTACACTGACAATGGACTTGGGGGATGGCGAGCACGGCTCAGCCGTCATGTCGATCAGAGACAATGGAATAGGTATTTCTGCCGACCGATTGGACGAGATTTTCCAAATGTTTGCTCAGGTGGATGATTCGCTTGGCCGAGGTCATGCCGGCCTGGGAATTGGATTGACACTTGTCAAAACACTCGTTGAGCTGCATCGTGGTACCGTCATCGCCCAAAGCGATGGATTTGGAAAGGGAAGTCTTTTCACAGTACGGATTCCGCTGACAACTATGAACGCACAGGCGATTCCAGCGGAACCGATGCGGGAATGGCCCATTTCCAACCGTACGTTCCAAGTCCTTGTCGTCGAGGACATGCGGGCATTGCGAACGATTATGGCCCGACTCTTAGAAAAACTGGGGCACCGCGTAAAAGTCGCAGAAGACGGACTCTCGGCATTGGAGTCAATAACGGAGGTTACTCCGGAGGTTGTTTTTTCCGATATCTCGATGCCGGGAATGACAGGATACGATTTAGCGAGAAGGATTCGCAGTCAGCCTAACCTTGCGAATACATACTTAGTAGCCATGTCGGGTTATGGACAGTTATCGGATCGAAAACAATCTCGAGATTCAGGATTCAACGAACACATGGTTAAGCCGGTCGACATCGCGAAGTTGCGTGACTTCTTTGAAAGGCTCTCCGCTGGCCAAGTTGTAAAAGCTGACTGAAGACAATCAGCATTGGTTGCAAATCATCGACTAGAATTTCGACACTTCTTTAGCCGTATAAAGTGGGTTATACGGAGTAAAAGGTGTCACTTTGTGTGTTTCTTGCATCGAGAAACACTTCGTCCACCAAATTCGCTTGCAGCGCGAAGGCGTCGCGAGTCGTCGTCTGCACGCCGTGGTACAACGAAGTTGAGCGTGAAGTTCCTCGATTGCCCCTGACTGTGGCTTGCATCACGGCCGTCAAGGCGGCGTCGCGCGTGCGCTGTGAATCGGTGGACGAACTCCTGAGCGGGGAAACTTGTGCCGGCTGGTTCGTACTCAGGACGACACTCGAACCAGTTCTCGCTTCACCGAAAAGTGCGGTGGCTGCAAGTGGCATCAGCCAAGCGGATTCGACAGGCTGCTGATCCGGCGCTTCGAGTTCCTGATCATGCGTGAGATCATGCATGTAATCGTGGGTGGATACGTGGTCGTGATCGAGTTCTTCGACGGCGCCGGGCAAGGGAAAAGCGTGCGGGAGCAGGACGTTGATGTATTCGTCGTCATCATCGAATCGCGAGTGACTGGCGCCGGTTGCCGTGCCGTCGTCGTTTTGGATGATGCCGTCGGCCGTTGCCGTGCTGATCGTTGCGTTGGTGGCGGAGGAAAGCGTGACTCGAAACTTTTCGTTCTTTTCTTTGGTGCTGTCCGCAGCGACCGGGATCGAAATCCCCGCGCTCGTTTGGCCCGCCGCGAAATTCACGGTCACATTGGTCGGGAACGCGCTGCCGTCGAAATCCGACGCTTTAGCAGCGGTAGTACCGCCGCCCACGCCATTGACCGTGTATTTCACGCTGGCAGTCCCAGAGGTATCTCCGCTCCGAGTGACGGTAAACGTGAAGCCCGTGGGCGAAGCGCCGGTTCCTTCCGGCTTGTTAGCACTGGTGACGGCGATGCTCAGCGTCGGCGCGGGAGCGGGTGCGTCGTCGTTTTGGATGGAGCCGATTGCCGTGGTGTTGCTGATTTGCGTCGTACCACTGGCCGTCGACAGCGTCACGGTGAAGCCTTCGTTCGATTCGTTCGTCGTGTCGCCGGTGACGTTGACGGTAATCGTTTGCGACGTGATGCTAGGTCCAAACGTCAGGGAAGCGCCGGGAAAGCTTCCGCCGAAGTCCGTGGCGTCGGCCGGGGCCGCGCTGCTGCCGGTTACGGCGTAGTTAACCGTGGTCGTGCCGGTCGTCGCGCCCAAGCGCGTGACGGTGAACGTGAACGGCGTGGTGCCGGAGTTGCCTTCGGACTTCACGGCGTCCGTGGCTGCGATGCTCAACGCATCGTTCACGGCATCGACGATCGTGCCGGAAATCGTGTAGCGTCCGAGGCTGGCGTATTCCGTGTAGCCGGTGGGCGGGCTGATGGTCGGGTTGCCCACGCCGGTGCCGTCCACGCGCAGATAATACTGTCCGGCGGCCAAAGTCGTCGTAATGCCGGCGGTTAAAACCAAATCCGGGTTCGCGTTCGCCACCAGCGTACGTTGGCGTCGAACAGATCGAGCTTGACGTCCAGATTCGGACCGGGCGTGAAGGGCGCGGCATTCAACGTGACGCTGCCGGCTCCGGTCACGAAGCTGAAATAGTCCACGTCCGTCGTACGTTCGATCACGCCAGCCGCACTCACGCTGGTGCCGGATACGGTGAGGGACGTGGCGGTGGCGGCCGTGTTCCCGACGTCGTCGGCGCGATAGCCGAAGCCGTTGTACGACGTAATGATCGCGAGATCGTCTGGCCCTTTGCTGTAGTTCGCACCG
>JAYVHC010000037.1:0-3507 GCA_043771575.1 Planctomycetia bacterium | reverse complement strand
TTTTTTTTACAACGGACGAAAATGTTGAAGTGAGCCAGCTAGTTATCTGGAACGATTGAGGACAATCGTTCTACAATCGCCTAGTTTCCGGCCGCAGGTTTGCCAGCGTTCGGGCCGGCGGGAGCACCAGCGCCCGGCTGGGCGCCCGGAGCAGGAGCCGGAGCCGCAGCAGCACCCGGTGCAGGAGTGCCTTCCGCAGGTGTACCAGCGCCCTCTGCTGCCGGTGTACTACCGCCCTCGGCCGCTGGTGTACCATCAGCGGCTGGCAAACTGGCTTTAGGCTGGTCGAGGACTTCGTTCAATTCGTCTTTCTGCTGATACTTAGGATACTGAGTCGTAAGGGCAGGAACTTCTCGCACTTGGTCCATAATCTTCTCGATGAGTTTTTTCGTTTGACTCATCAGCGAGTTCATCGTGGTGATTTTAGCGGAGTCGTTAATCCGGTTTTGCAATGACTCTATGGCCTTGAGCAGGTCGCTGGCAGGTGTGGATATTTCTGCGGGAAGCTCCAAATCAACCAGTCCCTTGCCAACTGCGGAAACAGGGCGTCCACTTTTTGTTTGTTTAGCGTCCAAAGCCACGTGCGCTGTTTGCAGGATTTGGTTGACATTGCGTCGCGTCATTCGAACTTCCCAGGGTTGCGTGTCGAGCGCTTTGGGCTTTGCAGCAGTGGAACCTGTTCCGATTCCGCCCGATCCCATTCCTCCCATACCCATGCCGCCTTCCATTCCTCCCATACCCATGCCGCCTCTACCGCCGCCCATGCCTCCGCCCATGCCTCCGCCCATGCCTCCATCCATGTTGTAACTACCATCGCTGCCACCGCCATCCATACCGCCATCCATACCGCCACCCATGCCACCCATGCCACCGCCTGCACCAGATTTCATATTGAGCTTGTCCTCTTCGCGTTCGTACCACATGACAAGCTGCTGTTCGAGCACTTGAGCCAAGCCGATAAAATATTGAACCTTTTGCTCATCGGTCAATTTCAACTTGGTTTGGTCAACTCGCGGTAGATATTCAGCCGCAGCCAACCGCAAGCTTGGCAGTTCCTTATCGTCGAGTAAGCGGGCAATCGCTGGTTGTACCGCATGATTCGCCGCCAGTGTTGATAACACATCGAAACCGCGTCGAACCATCCAAGCGTGAGCCTTTACATCAATCGCTGATTTTGGTTGTGACGATACGATGACGGTCATCGCTTTGGCCAGTCCATCGGCAAAAGCAGGCGTAAGTTTCGTCAAACGTGCATGACGGTTTAGCCCGTAAATTGCAATCGCGCGGATATGAAGTAGCTGCGTTTCATCTTTTGCAATGTTTACGAGCGGTAAGAACGTTTCAGAGTAAGGTGAGTTGGATACTAATTCCAATTCAGTCAATGCAGCCATCGAGTTGATTCGGGCGGCTGGATGATACTTGGCGTTGGCGCCAAGAACCTTGGTGAGAGACACAAGATGATCTGCGGCTAATTTTTTAGCCGGCTCCGATTGAGCAGAGCGAATGGCGGCTATTAAGGCGTGGCGGACTGGGGCGAAACTAGCTGTATCGGTTTCGGCAGTTACATTTGTAAACCGCGCCACCTCGTTTTGAACGTATCGCTTAATAACCACCGGATCCACATTCTCTTTGTTCTTAAACATCCCATTAACACGTGTGGTTTCACCCGCAGCAGGTTTATCTGTCGGTAACGAAGCCCATGGCTGAGCCTGTCCAAACACAACTCCATTCATGGCAGATTGCGAGGCGAGCGCGATCACAACCAGCAAAGCGTTTTTCAATGTGAACATTTCCGTGCTCCGATGTGCAAAGGACACGATGCGATGTGCGTGCGTGACGAGTTTACTAACGTACAACCTGCGGATGAGAAGTTAACTTTACGGCAGGCAGCGATGAGCCGAACGGTTCGATGCCAAGTGGCGACGAGCGAACCGACGGATTTCTCCCCAGTTAATAGGCTACCCGCTAGCAGGGGTAAGTGTCAACTTTTTAATCTCAAATTTCGACACTTCTCGCTGAACACCACCACAGGAGACAGACGATTTGCCTCAGGCTCAAAAAATAAAGTCTTTGCATGATGACAAACTGCGGAACGCCCGCATGCGTATGGGTTTCCGCGAGAAGTGTCCCAATTTCGCACCCATCAGCCGTTAGAGACCCAGTAATCGCTGCAATTGGAGCCCTGGACATGATGGATATCGGGCGACGGAAACACGCCTGGCAGATCTTCCGAGTACCAAGTTTGCAACACTTGGTCCCAATCCGCTCGAGATCGGACATGGGTGAATTGTGGCCGGACCTTGAGATGACGCGGATGACTGGCAGCGTATTTGATCCCAAACTTTCGCAATAGCGGTCCCGTCCGGGCCTCCCCGTAAAGCTCCTCAGCCAAGTCCCAATGTCGTTCGAGCACTCGTCGTTGCTCATACACGCTGGGCGCGTCCGGCATAGGCTTACCCTCCGCCAGCGCGCGGCACTGCGAAAAGATCCAGGGATTGCCAATCGCGCCACGAGCTACCGTGACTCCATCGACGCCCGTTTCAGCCATCATTCGCAAGCAATCACGCGGTGTAAATAGATCTCCGCTGCCGAGAAGCGTGTGTTTCGGAAACTCACGTTTCAGATTGGACAGAAAGGCCCAGCGACTCGGTCCATTGTAGCGTTGATAAACTGTACGCCCGTGAACCGTCGCCGCAGCAATGCCGGCCGCAAACGCACCTTCGAAAATCGCATAAAAATTGTCGCGGCTTTCTTGCGTATCGTCCAAGCCGCGCCGCATCTTGACCGTCACCGGTATCTCAGGCGGCACGATATCCCGCGTTCGCCGCACAATTTCGAGCGCCGTCTCCGGTTGGCTAAGGTGAAAACCGCCGCGGCACCGGCCAAGGACTTTTTTCACTGGGCATCCGAAATTGATATCAATCACCGCAAAGCCCGCTTCGACCAAACGCTTTGCACCTTGCGAAAACTGCTCAGGCTCGGCACCCATCAATTGGCCCGCTACGGGCTGCTCCTCCGCCGAGTTATAGAGGTAATGCCGATTCTTGGCGCGATCCTTCATCGCTACTAAAAACTGATCCAACATCACCTCGCATAGCGAATAGCTCGCACCGTACTCGCGAGCTAGCATTCGCATGGGCCAATCGCTGTAGCCGCTTAGAGCTGCTTGAACAATTGGAAAGCCGATGTCGAGATTGCCGATTCGCAAGTGCGGCAGCTTCTTTTCTGTGGCGGGCGGCGTATTCGTTAAAGTCATCGCAATCGACTCAAGTTAAACCTGACAGGGTTCGATAAATAAGAAACACGAGATCGGCTCGGTTCGACTCTATCCTACCTGGGAGGGCCAACATGTCCCACCTCAAATACCCACCCTCGGTTATTTCTAGTTGCTTAGCCCCAATCGCGCTGTCCGTGGTTTTGATATTCCACAGCGGCTGCACATTAGTGCACATCCCTAGTTATCGCTTGGAAGAATGTGCAGCGGAAAGCTATACAAGCCCACCGGCC
>JAYVHC010000036.1:0-3464 GCA_043771575.1 Planctomycetia bacterium | reverse complement strand
GTGGACGCAAAATGGCCGCCCAATAAAGCTCCGCAGGAGCGTCGCTCTCCCGTTATGATGGATCGCACTATGAAAAGATGTTTAGAGCTGTGGCGTCGCCCTCCCCTTACAGCCCTGGGAATTCACTCGCTAACTAAAACCGCACGCCCTCCTGGGGGAGAGTTGGTAAATCGTTGCTGCGCAGGAAATTAAAAACTGCACCACCTCTTACACGGAGGGCACGGATTACTGATTACTAAGGATGCATGTATTCCTGAATGCCGGTGCGAGATGCTTATCCGTGGTATGGGTTAAATCCGTGGTTAATTTGCTGTTGCCTCTTCCCACTGGCCGGTCTAGCAATGCCCGGGGTCCTTGGCTGACTTATTAAAATTGTTGACAATGCTGGTGCAACGGGAGTTGCTGATGTAAGCTCAATCGAGTTGATTACTCGAAAGGGTTTAATGGTGCCACTGACAAATTTCTCGCATTTGAACAGACGATTACCGTTTCTCTTGTTGACGGCAGTTTTGGGCGGCGCGCTGGTGATGGTGTTGCAGCAGCGTCGAGGGGAACCGATTATTGCGGTGCATCAAGTTGTTCAGCCGCCAGGCGAAGGTTTTTTTAAAGAACCGGTGGCGATCCCTGATTTTCCAGCGGGACTGGATTGGATCAATACCAACAGCAAGCTGCAACTGAGCGACCTGAGGGGCAAGTTGGTGTTGCTGGATTTCTGGACCTATTGTTGCATCAATTGCATGCATGTTTTGCCAGTGTTAGATGCAGTCGAGAAGAAATTCGATAAGGAGATCATTGTTGTCGGTGTCCACACTGCCAAGTTCGAAACGGAAAAAAACACCGAGAACATTCGCGAAGCGATTCAACGCTATGAGATTCGTCACCCGGTCATCAACGATCCGAATCATCTGCTATGGAACAAGTTGCAGATCAGTTCATGGCCAACTTTGGTGTTGATTGATCCGCAAGGCAAAGCGATTTGGGCGAACGCTGGCGAGATCGAGTTTGCGGACTTGGACAAAGTGCTTCAGCGGGCGGTGAACTACTACGAGCGACGCAAAGAGATCGATAAGCGCAGCGTGCACTTCAGTTTGGAGCTGTCGGCCGCCAAAGATACACCCCTACGCTATCCCGGTAAGATTTTGGCGGACGCGGTGAGTCAGAAACTGTTCATTGCTGATTCGAATCACAACCGCATCGTGGTAACGGATCTGACCGGGAAACTTGTTTCAACGATCGGTAGCGGGAAGAAGGGCTCCAAGGATGGAAGTGTTGCAGACGCCGAGTTCAATCACCCGCAAGGTTTGGCAGTCCACGGTGATACTCTGTTCGTTGCGGATACGGAAAACCACTTGATTCGTTCTGTGGACTTGAAAGTGGGGCAGGTCAAGACAGTCGCTGGGACTGGAAAACAGGCTCATCAAGCGTTTTTCGGCGCGAACCAAAATACAACCATCACTCGCAGGCCTACGCGCAGCCCTCTGTCCGCCGACATTGCCAGTCCTTGGGATTTAATAGTGCACAACGACACTCTATACATCGCGATGGCGGGACCGCATCAGATTTGGACGATGGATTTAAGTGGCAAAGCGATTGGTCCGTTCGCTGGAAATGGTCGCGAAGATATCGTCGACGGTCCGCTGATTCCCAAAGCACCCTATGCGCTAGGAGCCGCTTCGTTCGCTCAGCCAAGTGGCCTAGCGACGGATGGCAAGCAGTTGTTCGTCGCTGATAGTGAAGGGAGCTCGATACGCGCTTTGCCGCTGGCTGGGTCGGGCAATGTTTCTACGGTGGTGGGAACCTCTAAGTTGGAAGCGAACCGCTTGTTTGTGTTTGGCGATGCCGATGGTCCGGTTGCCAAGGCGCTCCTGCAGCATCCGCTCGCAGTCGCCTACGGAGCCGGCCGGATCTATGTTGCCGATACGTACAACAGTAAGATTCGCGAGATTGATTTAGCGGCAAAAACAGTCAGCACATTGGTGGGTGGCGCGTCAGCCGAGGCTGGTGCAAAGCTGGGTGAACCGGCGGGTTTGAGTTTGTTGGGAGATCAGTTGTTTATTGCCGATACCAACCGGCACCGTATCTGCGTATTCGATTTGAAGTCAATGGAATTGCGAACGCTGGAGATTGAGGGGCTCAAGCCGTTGGTCGAATCCAAGCCGCCACGCGTCATTAAGCTGCCCACGGGTGCGGAGGAATTCAACGTAACTTCGATTACAGTCGGCGCTGAACAAGCCGAGGTCAGCATTCCGATCAAGTATGTTCTGCCGGAAGGCTGGAAAATGAATCTCGAAGCCCCTCAGGGTTATGTTGCAATCTGGAAGGACGCGGCAGGCAAGGTTGTTGAAGGCAATTCGGTATCGGGCAAATTTACAGAGCCTGGCAAAGAGGTAACGCTAGAATTGAAAATTCCTGCGGGACAAGATCTCAAGCTGCAAATCGGCTTGACGTATTACTTTTGTAAGGCGGATGGGACTGGATTGTGTTTAGCTGACTCTTCGATTTATAGCATGTCCGCCGTTAGAGGCTCCGAACCGAAGATTCAGACAGTTGAAGTGAAGATTAAGCCGGAGCAGTAACGAAAGTATGCCGCGACGCTCTGCCGCCGCGACTATCTTGCAACGTTTCAAAATGAGCCTGAGGCTAGTATCGAGTTGCCATTCGTCGAACTTACCGTCGGTTTGGCTGGGGACCTGCCATTGATTGCCGGTTCTTCGATAACAAGGTGTCCGTCCCTCTTTGTGGCTCAGCCAGTTGCAAAAAAACGCGGCGTCATTCCAGTTGACCTGGGAAACCGGCTGGCCGGACGTGCGGTGCATTTCCGCATGCGGATGCCATGCCTCTTTCGGCTTTTCTACGCGGGGCCAGTTCGGATCGTCCAGGAACTGCTGGAACAGCTCCACCGACACCTCCCGATCACCGAGCAGAAAAGGTCGCGTCAGTGTAACCTTCTGCGGTTCGCCTTTGATCAAGGGGTCGGTGTAATGGCGTAGATCCTGGCGAATGAAACTCCCGGCGGGGATCTTGAGCATCGTCATACCAATGCTGTTGACGTGCCAATCACTTCCATCAACCGGTTGTCGGGAGGCGTCGATCGCGGGCAATTTGAGTTGCCAATGTCGCAGCGCCCAACTCGCAGCGCTGTGGACTCCCTTGTCCGGCGCATGTTGATACCATTCGGCAAGCACCGGATACCAAATTTGTTTCGACTCCTCGGTCACTTGCTCGTCGGCAGTGCTGCCAATGCCTAGGCAGATTCCGGACTGTAAGGCAGGATCGTCCATCGCTGGTGCCATATGCGCCAGCCGTGTTGCGTCTCCCTGCCAAGAGGCGAGCTGGTCGATAAAGATGGTGCGTTGGATCGGATCGGGGGCGAGCCGGCATCTTCCCGCCGTAGCGCGGTCAATGTCGCTGACAAGCCCTGGTTTTGAGGAAGTCCCGGGAAACGTCGGAGAATTCCTCGCAAT